>JASHUD010000156.1 GCA_030040215.1 Methylovirgula sp. | reverse complement strand
GAAAGCCGCCGCCCGGCGCTATCCCTCGCCCTTCTCGTCGGCGCCGCGCATCACGTCGCGTAGGTTGCGCCCATGCCGCAGAGCTTCGTGGGCGCCGAGCAGCGCGAGCGCGAGGATGAACGGGACGAGGTAATAGATGATGCGGAACAGCAGCAACGAGGCGAGTAGAGCCTCCTGCGAAGGAACCGGCACCGCCTTCAACATCGTCGCTTCAAACACTCCGATTCCGCCCGGCGCATAACTCGCAATGCCGAGCGCGCAACCGAACACGTAAACGGCGGCAAAGGTGAAGAAATCGAGCACCCGCGGAGGCGGCAGCAGGACGTAGAGAACGCCCGCCGCCGAGCAAAGGTCGATGACGCCCAGAATGATCTGCCCAAGCGTCAGCTTGAAGCCGGGCAGTTCAAGCTTGAAGCCTTGGATGCGGGTCTTGCGATGGCCGAGCGAAACCCACGCCAAATAGGCAATGAGCGCGACGAGCGCGCTGAGCCCGATGAGCGCGTTGATGTGCGGATCGAAATGATCGATGTTGCTGATCGTCGCGCTGCGCGCCAAGAGCGTGACGGCGATGACCAGCGCCATGCCGAGCCAATAGGTGACGCCGGCGATGACAGTGAGGCTGGCGATCTTGGCCGCCGTCAGCCCGGCTTGCGAATAGATCCAATAGCGCACCGTTCCGGCGGTGATCAGCGGAAAGCCGAGCGTGAAGCAGATCGCGTAGCTCGTGAACGAGGCGAGTGCGGTCGTCGGGTAGGGGACTTTCTGGCGCAGTTGCAGCAAAGCCACGCCGTCGTAGCCGGTCAATGCCAGAAACGAGAGGCAGGTGAGCCCGGCCGCGGCGAGGATCTGCTCGTCGCTCGTCGCTCCGATCGCGTTGCGCAAATCGGCGAGATTGATGTGGCTCAACGTGCGAACGAGCACGAAGATCGCCAGCACCGCGATGCCGAAACTGAACGAAGCGCCGATATAGGTGCCGATGCCGCGGTGGCGCGGTTTGCCGCCGCGGCGCAGGCTCGCGAGCCACGTTTTGAGATTGGTCGGCCGGCGCATGCGCGAACTCGCGCCGGATACGGCCGTGGCCGGCCCCGGCTCTTTGTTCCCGCCCATGATCTTTTCCGGCTTCATACGATGCCGGCGGGTTATGCGGCGCGGATGCGTCGGCGGCAAGCCCTTCGGCGCCGCGCCACGAAAACGACGCGGGAATCGGCAATCCCGGTCACGCCGAGAAATTCGTGCCCGCCGAAACGGGCGCCCATTTCAGGAGTTCGGCCGTGAGCGCGCCGAGTTTCTCGCCGGCCAGCCGCAACGCGTCCGGGCCGAGCAGGAGATGCAGCGGCGGCTCTTCCGACTCGACCGCGAGGATGATCGCTTCCGCCGCCTTGCGCGGATCGCCGGCCTGTTTGCCGTTGCGCTCCGCCAACATGCGCCGAAAGGCGCCCGCGGAGGCGTCGTAATCCGCAATCGTCTGATCGACGTGCAGCATAGAGCGTCCCGCCCAATCGGTGCGGAAACCGCCCGGCTCGACGATCGTCACCTTGATGCCGAGGTGTTTCACTTCCTTGGCAAGCGCTTCCGAAATGCCTTCGAGCGCGAATTTGCTGCCGTGATAGGCGCCGATGCCGGGAAAGGCGGTGAGGCCGCCGATCGAACTGACATTCACGATATGGCCGCGACGCCGGGCGCGCATGAGCGGCAGCACCGCTTGCATCGTCGCCACGGCGCCGAAGACGTTGACGTCGAACTGGCGACGGAAGTCGGCGAGGCTCGCCTCTTCGACCGCGCCTTCGAATCCGTAGCCGGCATTGTTGACGAGCACGTCGATGCCGCCGGTCTTCTGTTCGGCTTCTTTGACGCCTTGGCGCACCGCCTTCTCGTCGGTGACGTCGAGCAGGATTGCGAATGCCTTGCCGGGCGCCAGCGCTTCGAATTCTTTTTTGTCCTTTTCCTTGCGCACGGTGCCGGCGACCGCGCCGCCTTTCTTGAAAATCGCCTCGGACAGCGACCGGCCGAATCCGCTGCTGACGCCGGTAATCAACCAATTGGCCATAAGCATTACTCCGTTGGAACGCCGCTATTGGAATCCGACGATCGGGTGCGGCACATAGGGG
Source organism: Methylovirgula sp. (assembly GCA_030040215.1). Lineage (GTDB taxonomy): Bacteria > Pseudomonadota > Alphaproteobacteria > Rhizobiales > Beijerinckiaceae > Methylovirgula. Next base: position 14,622 of record JASHUD010000156.1, on the reverse strand, counting down.
GCTTCGAGCTTGGCGATCTCCTCGGCGCTCAGCCGCAGCGACAGAGCGGCGACCGCGTCGTCGAGATGCCGCGGCTTCGAGGCGCCGACGATCGGCGCGGTGACGCCGTTCTTCTGCAACAGCCAGGCGAGCGCCACTTGGGCGCGCGGCACGCCGCGCGCTTTGGCGACCTCGCCGACGCGCCCCACGATCTCGCGATCGGAGTCTGAGACGCCGTACAGTGTCTTGCCGAAGACGTCGGTCTTCTGCCGCTCGCTCGTTGCGTCCCAATCGCGCGTCAGGCGACCGCGCGCCAGCGGACTCCATGGCAGAACGGCGACGTTCTGATCGATGCAGAACGGCAGCATTTCGCGCTCTTCCTCGCGATTCAGTAAATTCAGATGATCCTGCATGCTGACGAATTCCGTCCAGCCATGCAGCCGCGACGTATAGAGCGCCTTGGCGAATTGCCACGCGTACATGGAAGACGCGCCGATGTAGCGCGCCTTGCCGGCCTTGACGACGTCGTGCAGCGCCTCGAGCGTCTCGGCGATCGGTACGCTCGGATCCCAGCGGTGGATCTGGTAGAGGTCTACGAAATCCGTACCGAGCCGGCGCAGGCTGTTGTCGATCTCGCCGAGAATGGCGCGCCGCGAAAGTCCGGCACCATTCGGGCCGGGGCGCATACGGCCATGCACTTTGGTTGCGATCACCACCGCGTCGCGCTTGACGAGGTCCTTGACGGCGCGCCCGACGATCTCTTCCGACGTGCCGTCGGAATAGACGTTCGCCGTATCGAAGAAGTTGATGCCGAGATCGAGCGCCTTCTTGAGGATCGGGCGGCTTTCGGCTTCGTCGAGCGTCCAAGGATGCTGCCCGCGATCCGGCACGCCGAAGGTCATGCAGCCGAGACAGATGCGCGAGACTTCGAGGCCGGTATGGCCGAGCTTCACATAATCCATTCACGATCTCCGCAAACGAGCACGGCGCAGGCCGCTAGACGACCTTGAGGCGCACCGGCACGTTGTTGCGCGTCGCATTGGAATAGGGGCAGACCTGATGGGCTTTCTCGACCAACGTTTCCGCGTCGCTGCGCGAAAGGCCTGGCAACGAAATATCGAGCTCGATGTCGAGGCCGAACCCGCCTTCGGAGCGCGGCCCGACCCCGACGGTACCGGTTACCGAAGCATCGGCCGGAACTTTCGGGCCGCCCTGCGAGGCCACGAATTTCATCGCCCCCAAAAAGCAGGCCGAATATCCGGCGGCGAAGAGCTGTTCGGGATTGTTGCCGGGATTGCCGGCCCCGCCGAGCTCCTTGGGCGTTGCGAGCTTGACGTCGAGCGCGCCGTCTTTGGTGGCGGCATGACCGTCACGCCCGCCCGTGGCGGTGGCGGTGGTGCGGTAGAGAACGTTGACAGACATGGAAGAATCCCCTTCCGGTGAACGAAATAGGCGACGGCAAGCCGCAGGTCTTGCAAGAACCCGCGCAAAAATGCGCCGGCTTGCCCGGCCTCATATAGGTGGCGAGGTGCCGTGAGCCTAGGCCGGGGTTGCGCGATCATGCGGGCGTTGTCGCGATGGGAATAGCGCCCAAAAAATCGCGCTTGCCGATGTCGACGCCGCAATGGCGCAAGATTCCATAGGCCGTCGCGACGTGGAAATAAAAATTGGGCAGCACGAAATGCACGAGATAGTCGGCGCCTTTCATGTGGCCGAGTTTGTTTTGTCCGCGCGGAAACGTGATCTCGCGCTCTACGGCCGCATCGATTGCTTTCTGGTCGAGCGTTTTCAAAAAGGCGATCGTCTTGGCAAGCCGCGCGCGGAGCTGATCGAGGCTCGTCTCGTCGTCCTCAAACCGCGGCGGCTCAATCCCGGCAAGCCGCGCCGAACCGTTTTTGGCCTGATCGGTGGCGACCTGCACCTGCCGGACGAACGCAAACATGTCGGGCGCCAGCCGGAACTGGAGAAGCATGGGGGGATCGATCTTCTTGGCCGCCGCGAAAGCGTCGGCCTTGTCGAGCAGGCCGGAAAGGGCGCCGAGACCGACGAGAAACGCCGGAATGGATGCTTCATATAGTGAAAATGCCATGGCAGGGACCTCGTTTAGGTGGGACGCGGTGGCCCCGCTCGTGGGCAGCCGCGAAGATTGCATTCTTGCCCCGCTCCGATAAAGCATGACAAGCTCTCGCTATCGAGAATCATCGGTTTGGCGCAAGCGTGGCCTTGAAAGCGGCCGATTCCGCCGCCAAACGGCAAACTCGGGCGGCGGGCCGCTCCTCATTCGGTTCGCTCATGTTCGCCAGGATCTCGACTTCTTCCCTTGCCGCGGCGATTCTCGCAATGTCGGTCGCGACGGTACCGGCGACGGCCGAAGTTGTCCGGGCGCGTTATTCCGTGAGCCTCATCGGCCTGCGTATCGGCGAGGCCGATGCGATTGGAGCCATCGAACGCGCCGCTTACCGCATCAATCTCGATGCCAGATTGACCGGCATCGCCGCCTGGCTGGCGCACCTCAAAATGGCGCTTGCCTCCTCCGGCGAGATCCGCAAGGGCGTCGTTCTTCCAAACGCCTACGCAACCACCTCGGCAAACTCGCACGGCGTTCGCACGGTTCGCATGGCGCTCGATGCGGGCACGGTGCGCGCCGTCGAGATCTCGCCGCCCTTCGACGACAAAGAGATGCGCGTTCCGGTTACCGCCGCGAACAAGCGCAACGTGCTCGATCCGACGAGCGCGCTCATCATGGCGGTGCCGCCCGGCGAGCCGCTGGTCGGGCCGGCCGCCTGCAACCGCACGCTGCCGGTCTATGATGGGATCGTGCGTTTCGACGTGATGATGTCATTCGCCGGAATCCGCAACGTGTCGGTCAAAGGCTATACGGGGCCGGTTTCGGTCTGCGCGGTGCGCTATCGGCCGGTTGCCGGGCATCGGATCGATTCGCGCGCCACCAAGTTCATGGCCGAGAACCGCGATATCGAAGCGTGGCTCGTGCCGGTCGAAGCGGCGCACGTCGTCGTGCCCTTTCATGTCGCGCTGCGTACGCTCGCCGGAATGGCCGAAGTCAACGCCGTCGAATTTTCGGTCGAGCCGGATTCCGTCGCGGCCAAGGCGGAACGCCGTTCCCTGGGAAGGACCACCGACTTCGGGTCGCGTTGATTCTTAGAAATTGCGATTGACAAAAAGCCGCTTTGGAGTCCGCGCCGACGGCGCCGCCGAACGACCATTGAAGGGGCTCGCGAAGGCCAATTTTGCAAGCAGTAGCGGCAATTTCGGGAGCGTATCAAAATCTGGTGGTGAACAAAGCCGGATTGGAGGCCCGTCAGCGATTCGGCCGCGATTCGTTCGGCAATCGTTCAAAATCTCAAGAAGTTGCGGCTGGAGCAAGAAAAGTGCTGCAATATGATACAGATCGGCGTCAATCTACACTTCGCGGAGCGCCCGCGAATTACAGGGTTTTGGCGCCGACGTCGAGCCGTTTCCTTCGCTATGCCAGACCGTTAGTGGGTCGTCGCAACGCGACATCTTCCGCCGTTCGACGCGGCTTGGTTGCGATGCTTCGTTTACCGCATATCTCGAGCTCTTGAGTCGCCGACCAAATCGATGAACGTTCCGCTCCCCGCCGTAAAGCTGCATCCTGTCGAGCGCGCCCGAGGCGTGCGCGTGGTGCTCGGGCCGACCAATACCGGCAAGACGCATTATGCGACCGAGCGCATGCTCGCCTACCCGAGTGGGATGATCGGCTTGCCGCTGCGCCTTTTGGCGCGCGAGGTCTATAACCGGGTGGTCGAACGGGTGGGCGCCTCTGCGGTCGCACTGATCACCGGCGAAGAAAAGATCAAGCCGAAGGCGGCGCGCTATTACATCTCCACCGTCGAGGCCATGCCGCGCGACCTCGACGTCGCGTTCGTCGCGATCGACGAGATCCAGCTCGCCGGCGATCTCGACCGCGGTCACATCTTCACCGATCGCCTGCTCAATCGACGCGGCAGCGAGGAGACGTTGCTGGTCGGCGCGTCGACCATGCAGCGGCGTATCGAAGAGCTTTTGCCCGGCGCGCCGATCTCGTCGCGACCGCGGCTTTCGAAGCTCGGCTTTGCGGGGAGCAAGAAGATCTCGCGGCTGCCGCGCCGCACCGCAATCGTCGCTTTTTCGGTCGAAGAAGTCTATGCGATCGCCGAATTGATCCGCCGCCAGCGGGGCGGCGCAGCCGTCGTTCTCGGCGCTTTGTCGCCGCGCACCCGCAATGCCCAGGTCGAGATTTATCAGAGCGGCGACGTTGATTACATCGTCGCCACCGACGCGATCGGCATGGGCCTCAATCTCGACGTCGATCACATCGCTTTTGCCTCGGACCGCAAGTTCGACGGCTGGCAATATCGTCGGCTCGCGCCGGCCGAATTCGGGCAAATCGCCGGCCGCGCCGGCCGTCACATGCGCGACGGGACGTTCGGGACGACCGGGCGTTGCGCTCCGTTCGAGGCCGAGCTCGTCGAAGCGCTCGAAGCGCATCGATTCGAATCCGTGAACATGCTGCAATGGCGAAACACGGATCTTGATTTTGTCTCGATTCCCGCGCTTCTCGCCTCGCTCGACGCACCACCCATCGAGCGCGGCCTTGTGCGTGGTCCGCTTGCCGAGGATCAAAAGGTGCTCGACGCGCTGAGCCGCGACGAAAAGGTGATGCGGGAGACGAAGACGAAGGCCGACGTGGCGCGGCTTTGGGACGTATGCCAAATTCCCGACTATCGGAAATTATCGCCCGGCGCGCATGCGGAACTCGTGCATTCGATCTACGGTTTTATTGTCCGGGCCGGCCGTATTCCGGAAGATTGGTTTGGCCGCCATATTTCCGACCTCGACCGCGTCGACGGCGACATCGACACTCTGTCGGCGCGCATCGCCCAGATCAGAACCTGGACCTTTATCGCCAATCGGCCCGATTGGCTAGGCGATCCCGAGCATTGGCAGGGCGTCACGCGTCAGGTAGAGGACACATTGTCGGATGCTCTTCACGAACGCCTCGCCCAAAGGTTTGTGGACCGCAGGACGAGCGTTCTGATGCGCCGCTTGAGAGAGAAGGCGATGTTGGAGGCGGAGATCACCGCGAGCGGCGACGTCCTGGTTGAAGACCAGCATGTCGGGCATCTTTCCGGATTCCGCTTCGGTCCCGACCCGCTGGCGGACGGCGAGGCGGCCAAAGCGCTCAATGCGGCCGCCCAAAAGGCGCTGGCAAGCGAGATCGAAGCGCGCGCGCGGCGCGTCCATGAAGCCGTGGACGAAGCTTTCGTGCTTGCCAACGACGGCACGATCCGCTGGCTTGGCGAGCCGATCGGCAAGATCGTGGCGGGAGAAAAACTGCTGGAACCCCGGGCGACGGTTCTCGCCGACGAGCAATTGACCGGCCTGCTCCTGGAGATGGTGCAGCACCGACTGGACCTGTGGCTCGCCCAACACGTCAAGAAATTGCTGGGGCCGCTCGTCGAACTTGAAACGGGCGAAGGACTTGAGGGTATCGCCCGCGGCATAGCCTTCCGTATCGCCGAGTCGCTCGGCGTTCTCGAACGCGCCCATGTCGCGGAAGACGTGAAGAACCTGCCGCAGGAGGCGCGGGCCGCGCTGCGCAAACTCGGCGTACGCTTCGGCGCCTATCATCTCTACCTTCCGGCGCTGCTGCGGCCGGCGCCGCGCGCCTTCGCCGCGCAGCTTTGGGCGTTGCGCAACGGCGGCGTCGAGGGAGTGAGCCAGGCGGAGGTGCCGCATCTCGCCGCTTCCGGACGAACTTCTCTCGCGGTCGAGAGCGATGTGCCCAACGGCTTCTATCGTGCCGCCGGTTTTCATGTTTGCGGCGAACGCGCCGTCCGCGTCGACATTCTCGAACGCCTCGCCGATTTGATCCGGCCGGCGATCTCCTACCGTCCCGGCATCACGCCGGGCGAGCCGCCGCCCGGCGCCGCCGATCGCGACGGATTCGTAGTTACCGTCGCCATGACGTCGCTTGCCGGCTGCGCCGGCGAGAGTTTCGCATCTATCCTGCGTGGGCTCGGTTACGTCTGCGAGCACCGCAAAGGACCGGCGATCAGCCTCGCCACGACCGCGCCGGCGCAAGAGCCGGCGGGAGTTTCGGCGCCTGCCGAGTCGCCGCCGGCTGAAACGACCGCAGCGCCAAGCGAGGCGGGGGCGGAGCCGTCCTGCGCAACGGCCGAAATTGCCGCGCAAGCTTTGCCGGAGGCCGCTTCTGCGCCGAACGAAGCAACAACAGCAGAGGATACGCTAAACGAGCCAAGCGCGGCGACGCTCACGGAAGCGATGATCGACGTATGGCGGCCGCACCGTCAGCCGCGGCCGAAGCATAGACCGCGCGCACGAACGCCAAACAGGGAGACAAACGGCGAGACCCGCCGTCCGCAGCAGAGGAAAGTACGCAAACCCGCAGACCAGCCGGACGAGCGTGCGCGGGCCGGATCACCAGCGCCGCGTCCAGGAGGGCGTAAGGCCCAGGATTTGCTATCCGGCGAACGTCAGCACAAAGATCCCGCGTGGGCTTCGACAGAAAGGCCGCGCGAGCGCCAGCCGGATCCCAATTCCCCTTTCGCCAAACTGCTCGTCTTGAAGCAGCAGATGGAGAGCCGGGGCAAAAATTAGCATGATCCAAGAGGGATTTGACTTGAGCGGAGGGCTCCGGCACGTAGAATCCCGGAAGGCGGCGCTACGTGGTATTCAGTCGTGAACGGCCGTTGGAACCGCTCGTTGTTTTAAGAAACTCTCGTAAAAGGGGGTACCGGTGGAAGCGCAAGTTCCCGACCAGGCTGAACTCGTCAACCAGATCGTCGACGTGATCGTCTCCGAGGGCATGATTGACCGCGATAAAATCAAGATGGACGCGACGATCGAAAGCCTCGGCTTGAAATCCATCGACATCGTCATGATCCTGACCGCGCTGGAAGAGAAGTTCGACGTCTACATTCCGATGGACGGGCCCTTTCACGAGGCAAAGGACGTAAAAAGCCTGATCAATGCCATGGCCGTCTACATCAACAAAGAAAAGACGAGCTGAATGGCCGAGCGAAAGGTTGTCGTCACCGGCATGGGCGCCGTCTCCGCGGCGGGCGTCGGGGCGAAGGCTTTGTGGCAGGCGGCGCGCGACGGGCGTCCATGTATTTCCGAGATAGTCTTCCCGCGCCCTTCGCGCGGCCGCATCCGCCAAGTGGCGCAGGTGCGCGATTTCGATCCCGCGGCATACATCGAACCGGAACTTCTGCCGTTCACCGATCCGGTGATCCGCCATCTCATTGTCGCCGCCGATGAAGCGGCGCGGGACGCGGGCTTATCGCGCGAAGCGCTGAAGGGCGCGCGCACCGCCGCCATCGTCGGCACGGGCGTCGGCGGAATTACCACGACCGAAGAGAACCATCATGCGGTTCTGGTCAAAGAGGGGCGTCCCGATCCCCTCACCATCCTCAAACTCATCCCAAGTTCCTGCGCGGCGATGGTGAGCATGCGCTTCGGCACGACCGGCCCGTGTTATGCGATCGCCAGCGCCTGTTCCTCGGCGACGCAGGCGATCGGCACCGGTGCGCAGATGATCCGCGCCGGCCTGATGGACCGCGCTATCGTCGGCGGCACCGAGGATTGCTTGACGATCGGCGGTATGCTCGCCTGGGAAAGCCTGCGGGTCCTGACTCCGACCTTGTGCCGGCCTTTTTCGAAAGACCGCAACGGCATGGTGCTCGGCGCCGGCGCCGGCGTATTCATTCTCGAGGCCGAAGAAATCGCCAAGGCGCGCAACGCCCGCGTCTTGGCCGAACTCGCCGGCTACGGCACGTCGAGCGATGCCAAGGATCCGATACGGCCCGACGCGGAAGGGGCAGCAGCCTCGATGCGCAATGCGCTCGCCGACGCGGGCGTCGATGCGGAGGAGATCGACTACATCAACGCGCACGGCACCGGCACGACGATCAATGACGTTACCGAAGCGGAAGCCATTCGCCTTGTTTTCGGCAAGCGCGCGCCGCAAATTCCGATCTCTTCGACCAAACCGATCCACGGCCACGCATTGGGTGCCGGCGGGGCGCTCGAACTCGCGGTGACGCTCGGCGCTTTGCGCGAGGGCGTCGCGCCGCCGACGATCAATTGGCGCGTCGCCGACGAGAAATGCCCGGTCGACGCGGTGCCCAACGAAGCGCGGCAGCTGCCGCTCAGTACCGTGATGTCGAATTCGTTTGCCTTCGGAGGGATCAATGCGGTTCTCGTTCTGCGCCGCGTCGAAGCCGCTTGAGGAAGACGCGCGTTGAGTGCGGCATCCACCATGTCGGCCGATCATCCAAACGAATCGCCGCTCCGTCTCGGCCCGTTCGCGGTGCGCGTCGAGGCGCAAGCAAGCGAAGCTTTCGGCCGCGCCACGGGCGGCAGGGCAGGGCGTATCCCGTTCACTTTCCCCGTGCGCTGGCTGGCGCACCCCGAGGTTCGCGCCGCCGCGGCGCGGATGATTGGCAACGCGAAATGGATTCCGATCCATGAATCGCAAAGTTTCGACGTGCGCCGGCGGCTCGAAACCGCAATCGATTACCGCATGCGGATCGAGATGTGGCGGGAGGCGAAACCGCCGCGGCTTAACCTGCGTGCCGAGGTCGCAACGGATGCGGACGAACTCTGTGTTGCCATGGAAATGGTCCTGCGGATCGTATCGGACGAGCGGAGCGCCGCGCAATGAGCGACGAACGTTCCGGCGATACGCCGCGCACCGGCGAAAAGATTCCGGCGCATACCGTGCGTTTCGATCTTGCCGATCTCAGGCGCTATGCGGAAGCATCGGGCGACGATAATCCCATACATCTCGATGCAGCAGTGGCGCGCCGCGCCGGGCTCGAAGCGCCGCCCGTTCACGGCATGTTGCTGATGAGCGCGTTCGAGCCGGCACTCGATGCGTGGCGCGCGGATCTGGCGCTGCGGCGGCTCGCGGCGAAATTCCTGCGGCCGGTCTTCGCCGGCGAAAGCGTCGAGATCTCCGGACGCGTCGTCGAGGCCGGCGAGGGACCCTATGCGCTCCTGCGCCTCTTGGCACACAATGGCCGGCGTGAGATCGTCATCGTCGCCGAAGCCATGCTCGCCAAGCCCTGAGATGTTGGAACATCGCACCATTCTGATTACCGGCGCGTCGAGCGGCATCGGGCGCGCGTTGGCGCTGGCCTATGCGGGTCCCGGCGTCCGTCTTGCCTTAATCGGACGCAATGCCGAACGGCTCGAAGAAAGCGCCGCGGCAGCTAGTGTGAAAGGCGCCGAGGTCGTCGCGGCTGAGCTCGATGTTCGCGACTGCGACGCGATGCGGACCTGGATCAAGGCGCAGGACGCAGCGCATCCCTTCGACCTTGCGATCGCCAATGCCGGGATCACGACAGGACTGGGAAACGAAGGCAGCAGCGAAGATCCCGAAGCCGTGCGAGCGCTGCTTGCCACCAATCTGTTCGGCGTTTTGAACACCGTCGAGCCGCTGATCGGTCCGATGTGCACGCGCCGCCGCGGGCAGCTTGCCTTCATCGGTTCAATCGCCGGCTTGCGGGGCTTGCCGTTTTCGCCAGCCTATTGTGCCAGCAAGGCGGCGGTTCATGCCTACGCGGAGGCGCTGCGCGGCCGCCTCGAAGGACGCGGCGTGGTCGTAAGCCTCGTCATCCCCGGTTTTGTGAAAACGCCCCTGAACGAGGCGATTAGCGCGGCAAAACCGCTCGAAATCGACGCTACACGAGCCGCGAATATCATTCGACGCGGGCTTTCGCGCGGCAAAGCGACGATCGCCTTTCCGCTGCCGCTCTATCTCGTCGCGCGCTTGGCCCGCATCCTGCCGCCGCGGCTCGTTGATCGGCTCTTCGCTCAATTTGACGTGAACGTACCGGAAACTCGCGAAAGAGTTCGGCCCTGATCGTCGCGGGAGCGCTATTCCGCTTGTTTATGCGAGGCTTTTTGTGTTGAAGTCGCGGCGAATAGACGGGGGAATTCGGCCTTGGTTACGATCCATGCGTTACGGATCCTTTTCGACGCGATTCTGACGACCGCCGTTCTCGGTCTCGCCTTCGTCGGCGGCAGTTTCCTGATTCTGATTGCTATCAACATCCTCGAACTTCTCGACGGCGCGCGTTGGCGCGCGCCGATCGCGGCGGCCAAGATCGCGGCGCGCGATCTGCCCGACGTCCTCGTGCAAATCCCCATCTTCAACGAGCCCGAAATGGTGGCCGACGCACTTGCCAGCGCGGCCGCGCTCGATTGGCCGAAGGATAAGCTGCATATCCAGCTGCTCGACGACAGTACCGACGAGAGTTCCATCATCGCCGCGAACGTGGCGAGGGAGTTGCGCGGCGAAGGTTTCGATGTCGCGCATCTGCGCCGTGAGGATCGCAACGGCTTCAAAGCCGGCGCCTTGGCGGCGGGCCTTGCCATCAGCGACGCGCCGATCATCGCCATGCTCGACGTCGATTTCCGGCCGCCCCGCAATTGGCTGCGCGTCGCGGTGCCGTACCTTCTGGCGGATCGCCGTGCCGGCTTCCTGCAGTCGCGCTGCGAATTTATGAACTACCGGACGAATTGGCTGACGCGCGCGCAGGGCTTGATGTTCGATGCGCATTTCATCATGGAGCAGGCGACGCGCTATCGGGCCGGTTGGCTCTTTCAGTTCAACGGCACGGGCGGGCTATGGCGCCGCGCCGCGATCGAGGAGGCGGGCGGCTGGTCGGCGGATTCGCTATGCGAGGACCTCGATCTGACGGTGCGTGCCGGGCTCGCCGACTGGCACGGGATCTTCCTGATGGAACCCGCCATCCCCGGCCTCGTGCCGGAACGCGTGCGCCATTGGCGCGTGCAGCAGAGGCGCTGGTCGAATGGTTTCGTGCAGGTGGCGCGCAAACTCTTCCTGAAAGTCTGGGCCTCGCACTGGTCGATCCGCCGCAAAGTTTCGGCAAGCGCCCTGATTCTCGTTCAAGCCTTTTATCCGCTCGTCGCAATCTCTATCGTCACCTTCGTTATTTGCCTGATGCTACGCGGCCTTCACCCGCATCCCTATCTGCCGATGATGGAATTCTTGCTGGCGCTCGTCCTGTTCGTTTCCGTGGGCATGTCGTTCGTGCCCTACATGGTGCTCAAGCGCGGCACGCTCTTCCAATATGCCGTGGCGCTCGCCTCGGTGCCGCCGCTCATGGTCTATCTCAGCGTTTCCAACGCGCCGTCGATCGTAAGGACGCTGTTCGGTTGGCGCGAGCAGTTCAAGCGCACGCCCAAGACGCGCCACACGGCGGCGCGCTCGACGATCGGCAAGGGATAGGGCTCAGGCGCGCCGCGCCAGATTTGCGGCGCTGCGATCGACCCGCGAATAGAGCGTGTAGCGCTTGTCGAAGATGAAGGTGAAAAACAGCTTCGTCCACGAGCGATGCGCGCGCAGATGGTCGTAGAACTCCGGCGCCATCCGCTTCAATTCCGGCAGCCGCGTCCACGGGATTTCGGGGAAATCGTGGTGCTCGTTGTGGTAGCCGATGTTGAGCGCCACCTTGTTCAACGGTCCGTAATAGTCGTAGGTCTCCTGTTCCGGATCGAAGGTGAAATGTTCCTGGATCCAACGCGCGCCAAGCGGATGCAGCCCGACCGAGAACCAGAATGACGCGAACAGATAGATGATCGCGTTGGCACCGAAGAAACGGAACACCGCGACGTCGTAGGCGACGATCACCGCGGTGTTGATCCAGGTCCAGCGCCCGCCGAAAGGCACGGTGCCCTTCAGCCGGGCGAGCCGGGTGATTTGCAGAAACGCAAAACAGAAGAGCCAGAGCGCTTTGCCGTACCAGCGGTTGCCGACGAGATGCGCTTCGCTGTGGCCGGGCAGATCGGCGTCGTAGTCGTAATCGCCGAGATGCGAATGGTGCTTCTGGTGATAGCAGCGAAAACCCATCGCGGTGGGAAACGTGTTCGGCAGATCGGCGAGGATCGCGATCCATTTGTTGGCGTTCGGCGTCTTGAAGATGGTGTTGTGGACGGCGTCGTGGATAACCACGAACATGGCGTGGTTGGCGAACGCGCCGATGCCGTAGGCGGCGAGGATCGCGAGCCACCAATAATGCACGCCGAGATGTCCGAAGAACGCGGCGAGCGCCGTCTGGCCGAGGACGACGCCGACCGTGATCGCCGCCGTCCATGGATCCCGGCCGATCAACGTCGCGACTTCGGGATGCGCCGCCAGAATCGCTTTGCGGCGCTGCGGATGCGGCCGCATCGGCTCGCCCTTGAGGAACGTCTCGGGGAGTTGATCGGCTCCTGATCCTTGCTTTCGAACCGCAATATTCATGCGCAGTCCTCGCTTTCAGGATGCTCGCTCTTCGATACATCGGCTTGCGCCGAAAGTCGATCCTCGCGATGCCCAACCGGAGAGATTGGAAGCCCACCAAATCCGCGGCGAGCGAACTGGAATTCAATCATCTAGCCCTCGTAACGGCACTCGGTGCCGAAAGGTCTTTTTCGTAGATGCGGTGAACCTTGTCGATGCGCGCGCCGAAGAGTTCGATCGGGCGGCGCATTCCGAGATTGTCCTCCAGAACCCAGCCGAATTCGACGTGTTCCATGCTGGCGTAGCGGCTGGAACGGCGCCGGCATTCTTCGATGAAGGCGAGGATGACGGCGCCCCCCGCCGCCTTGCGGTGCAACGCGCGCCGGACGCCGAACAGGCAGAGCCGCCCCGATTGGAACCGGTGGTCGCGGATCCGTGCAATCAGCCGCGGCAGGCCGAACGGAAAAAGCCGGCCGTCGAAATCGGCGGTGATCTCGTGCAGGTTCGGCAGAACGATGCCGAACGCCTGCGCCGCGCCGTCGAGCTCGACGATAAAGCCGCCGTCCGGCGGCATCACGTATTTCAGCGCGTCGGCGGTCGACATGAACTCGTCGTAGGTGAACGGCACGAACCCCCAATTCTCGCTCCACGCATCGTTGAAAATATCGACGATGAGCGCCGCCTCGGTCTTGATCGCCTTCAGGTCGATGTTGCGGATCTTCAACCGGTCGCGCCATTCGGGGCGCGCAATGATGCCCGGCTGATCGGCGCGGTCGGCGGCGGTAACATCGTAGCGGTAGGAGATGAGATCGCGCGCCTTGCGGTAGCCGCGACGCTCGACAAGCGCCGGAAGGTAAGGCGGGTTCCAAGGCATGAAGATCATCGGCACGGCGGTAAATCCGTCGACGAGCATGCCGCATTCGGCGTTTACCGAAGGCGAGAAAGGCCCGTGAATCGTCCGCGCGCCGCGCTCCTTGAGCCAGCTTTCGGCGGCGGCGAGCAGGGCATCGACGACCCGCTCGTCCTCGACCGAATCGAGCGAGCCGAATTGAAACCGCGAGGCGCCGTTGGGAATGCTGCCGTCTTTATAGACCTGCGCGTAGATGCGTCCGGCAAGCCTGCCGTCCTTGCGCGCCAGCCACGCCTGGTAATCGACGAGCTTGAAATGCGGGTTGAGCTTGGCGCCGTGCAAAGTCCAGCGCTCGGCGTCGAGCGGCGGCGCGAAGCCTTTCGCGCCTTCGTAGATGAGCCGCGGCACCTTGCAAAAGTCGAGGAAGGTTCCGAGTCCGGTAACAGGAAGGATCGCAATCTCGTTCATGCACCAAATCCGCTCATCGCGAGGGCGTCGGTATCCTCGAAGAACAAAATCGCGGATTTCGCGAAGCCTCGATCGCCGCTCAAGTCGCGGCGCTCACCCGTTGCGTCGATACCGACGTCTGGGTCCGGCAGCGGGCGAGGAGTTGGATGACCTTGCGGATGTCTTCGCTCTTGTGCGCGGCCGAGAGGAAGAAGCGCAGCCGCGGCTGGTTCTTCGGCACGCCGATCTGGATGATCGGCGGCACGTAATAGCCGTGCCCCATCAGGTGTCGCGATGCCGCCAGCGTCTCGTGGCTGTCGGCGAAGAGGATCGGCACCACGCCGCGTCCGATCGCCGGGCCGGTGTCAAGCCCGGCTTCCCGCGCCAGTTCGACGAAAAGCTCGGCGTTTTGGCGGAGCCGCTCGATCCGCCAGGGTTCTTTCTTGACGATTTGCAGAGCCGTATAAGCGGCGGCGACGATCACCGGCGAGAGACCGACGCTGAACACGAATCCCGGCAGCGTATAGCGCAACCACTCGATGACCGGCGCCTTGCCGCCGATGAAGCCGCCGCACGAGGCAAGCGTCTTCGACAACGTGCCGATGATGAGATCGATCTGCGCCGGATCGACGCCGGAAAATTCACAAAGCCCGCGGCCGTCCTGGCCGAGCACGCCGATCGAATGCGCCTCGTCGACCAGAAGCCAGGCGTTGTGCCGCTCCTTGATCTCGACGAGCCGCGGCAGATCGACGATGTCGCCGTCCATGCTGTAGAGCGCCTCGACGACGATCAGCGCATGACGATAGGTGCCGCGTTTGTCGCGCAGCAACGCGTCGAGATGATCGAGATCGTTGTGGCGGAAGACCACGGTCGTGGCGCTGGTTCCCTTGGCGCCGCAGATGATGCTGTTGTGGGACAGTTCGTCGAGAAAGATCGCATCATGCGTATTCATGACGTGCGAGATCGTCGTCACGTTGGTGAGATAGCCGGAGACCAGCGTCAGCACCGATTCGACGCCCAGAAACTGCGCGAGGCTTTCTTCGAACGC
>JASHUD010000155.1 GCA_030040215.1 Methylovirgula sp. | reverse complement strand
CGGGCGGACATTCGGGATGCGCCAGAATGACCACGCCGGGATAATCCTCGCGAAGCTCGGCGACCTCTTCGACCCCGAAGCGTTCGTGCACCTCGCAATGCCCGGCCCAAGTGATGATCTCGACGCCCGTCTCGGCGGCGATGTTTTTCGCCAGATATTCGTCGGGGATCATGATGACGCGCGGCACGCCCAGCGATTCGATGACGGCGCGCGCGTTGCCCGACGTGCAGCAGATATCGGATTCGGCCTTCACCGCGGCGGAAGTGTTCACATAGGTGACCACCAGCACGCCGGGATAGCGGCGGCGCAGTTCGCGCACGTTCTCGGGCGTGATCGATTCGGCAAGCGAACAGCCGGCGTTGGGATCGGGGATCAGCACTGTCTTACGCGGATTGAGCAGCTTGGCCGTCTCGGCCATGAAGTGGACGCCGGCGAGCACGATGACATCGGCATCGACCTCGGTCGCTTGGCGCGCCAAAGCGAGGCTGTCGCCGACGATATCGGCGACGCAATGGAAGATCTCCGGCGTCTGATAATTATGCGCCAGGATCACCGCGTTGCGGCGCTTTTTCAGAGCCTCGATGGCTTCGATATCCGCGGCAAACACCGGCCACTCGATGGCCGGGATTTGGTGGCGAACCTTGGCATGAAGATCCTCCCGAGGCGCGAGCGCAGTCGTGGCCATAGCATATACTCCGCCTGAGCATTAGTTGGTAATATGCTGGGGTTGAGTATAAGTTTTGTCAAGACCGGGAGATCGGAAGTTTCGTCCCGACGACCGCCCGCTCGGTCAGCACTTCGCGGCGGAAGCGGAAGAGCTTGGCGGGGCGTCCGCGCGTGTCCTGGCTCACCTCGCCGGTTTCCTCGACGAGCTCCTGCTGGGTCACGAGACGGCGGAAATTCTGCTTGTGCATCAGCCGCCCGGCAAGCGCCTCCACGCAGCGCTGCAATTGCAAAAGGGTGAACGTGTCCGGCACCAGTTCGAACACGACGGGATGGTATTTGATCTTCGCGCGGAGTCTTGCAATGCCGGTCGCCAGGATACGGCGATGGTCGAGGATCATGCTGCGGCCTTGCACGGGCGCCGGCCCAAGCTCGGGCTTCTGCCGCCGCGCCTCGGGAATGAGCCCCGCTTCGTAAAGCAATTCATAGCGCTGCAGCACCAGTTCTTCGTTCCACGGCTTGCCTTCGAGGCCGAAGGACACGGCGATGCGGTTGGCGCGTTGCCGGCGCAGGGCTGGCACCGCGTCCGCGAAGGCGCGGAGATTCGGCAGCAACACTTCTTCGATTGCCGGCGGGACGCCGAGCCGCCGGTCTTCCCACGGAAAATAGACGTACCAGCTCTGCCAGCTTGCCTCGTCGCCGGCCATCGTCGGTTGCTCGCGAGTCAGGCCGAGATAGCTGATCGATATGACCCGCTGATCGGGACCGAGACCGCGATCCCGGTCGGCGAACGTGTAGAGCTGTTCGACATAGCCGAGCGGATGGTGCGTCTGCCGCTCGACCCAGGCGCGCATTCCCGCTTGCAGGGAACGATGCGTCAATTCGAACGGGCCGGAAGGCAGCGCCCGCGCGTCCTGAAGAGTGAGAACGCGCGGCTCGCCGCCGGTTACGGAGACGAGGACGGCGATGAGGTTGGCGGCGACGCCCGGTCCCGCCACGCTGGTTGACGAACCTCTGTCGCTGCCGGCCGGGGACGTCGGCTGCAAGGCGCGTTCGGGCCTAGTCATCGCTTCTCTATCCCATCATAGATGCGCGGCGGCGCAGCCGACTGGCAGTGTCGATTCGGAGCCCGTCCGCGACGCTCAGCGCACGCTTGCCCATTCCTTGCGGCGGACTTCCGTCAGGCCGGAGAAACTTAGCCGAACTCCAAAGGTAACGCAGCAATTGCATGGCGCGGCCAATGCCAGGGGGCGAGATAGATTGCATCGCCGCGTAGCGTCAAGCGCGCCGCCCATGGATTTGCGGCAAGCCAAAAGCCCGCGGCGCGCGATACGCGCCGCTGTTTTCTGGCATCGATCGCCGTCATGGCCTCGAGGAGCGTCGGGCGGAGTTTCACCTCGACGAAGACGATCGCATCGAACTTCCGGGCGATGAGGTCGATCTCGCCGCCATCGACGCAGAAACGGCGGGCGAGAATGTGGTAGCCTTTGAGCCGCAGAAACAGAGCCGCCGCGGCCTCGGCGCGATGTCCCGAGAGCAGCGCCCGGCGGCGCTTCTCAGCGCCCGCGCGTCGCGAGTTCCACTGCCCGGGCATAGACTTTGCGCCGTGGCTGCCCGGTTTCCACCGAGACGAGGGTCGCAGCTTCCTTCACTGAAAGGCTTTCAAGCGCTTTGCGGATGCGAAGATCGAGCTCCGCGGCTTCGATTGCCGGTGCCTCGCCCGATGGCGGCCCGATGAGCAGTACGATCTCGCCTTTCGGCGGTGGCGCCGCGGCGGTCGCGGCGGCGAGATCAGGCAGTTTGCCGCGCCGCACCGTTTCGAAAACCTTGGTCAGTTCGCGCGCCAAAGCCGCATCGCGCGGACCCAGTACCGCGGCGAGATCGGCGAGCGTCTCGGCAACGCGGCGCGGCGATTCGAAAAACACCAGCGTGCCGGGAATCGTCGAAAGCGCGGCAATCCTCTGCCGGCGCGCCGCCGATTTGGGCGGCAGAAATCCTTCAAAGAAGAAACGGTCGGTCGGCAGGCCGGCAACCACCAACGCGGTCAACACGGCGGAGGCCCCAGGCACCGAAGTGACCGACAAGCCTTGCGCCAAAGCTTCCGCGACGAGCTTATAGCCGGGATCGGAGATCAGCGGCGTTCCGGCATCGGAGACAAGCGCCAGCGCAGCCCCGGCGGCAAGCCGCGCGAGAAGATGCGGCCGCATGACTTCGGCATTGTGCTCATGATAAGCGGCGAGCGGCGTCGCGATGCCGTAATGGGCAAGCAGCGTCTTGGTCACCCGCGTATCCTCCGCGACGACCGCGTCGGCGGCCGCCAGCGTGGCGAGCGCGCGCAGAGAAATATCGGCGAGATTGCCGATCGGTGTTGCCACCACATGCAAGCCGGGAGCGAGCGGTTCCGCTTCGGCATTGAGCCCGAAGGCGGTAAAGGTCGCCGGATGGTTCAGCCGATCGCTCGCGTTCATCGAAACCCCAGCGTTCTATATATCATCCGAACGTTTCATTTATAGAACACGGTACGTCTCTTCACAAGGCCGGCAAAGGTGTTGCTTTCGTTTACTTTCGGTTGCGGGAAAAGGCATATATGTCGGAGATTCCCTCGGGCGATGCGGACCAATGCGCCGCGCGCGCGTTCCGAGGGGCCGCCCGGACACCGTGGCGCGGCCCGTACCCCGAATGCGTCGAGAGGAGTTTTTCGCCTTGGCCCAAGGCTCTTTTGCGGGACTTGCTCGGCATAGCGCGTCGTCCGGCGGCAAAGCGCTTTTCGTCGCGCTCGCGGCGCTCGGCCTGGCATCCTGCGGCTCATTCTCTTCCGGCCCCGGGCAAAGCAATGGCAGCGACTTCGTCGCCTCGGCGCCGGTGACCCCGGTCCAATCGGAACCGCTGGCGGGCCCGCCAGGCGCGCCCGTCGCTCCGACCGGCGATCAGATCGGCACAGGGCCCATTCACGTCGCGATGATCCTGCCGCTCACGCAAGGGGCGGGCACGCCGAGCCTCGTCGGCACCTCATTGCGCAATGCCGCCGATCTCGCCATTTCGGAAACCGGCGGAAACGATGTGACGATCTTCGTGAAGGACGATCGCTCGACCCCGGACGGCGCGCGCGACGCGGCGCAAGCCGCCGTCGCCGAGGGCGATGAACTCATTCTCGGGCCGCTTTTCTCTCCGAACGTCCGCGCCGTCAGCCAGATCGCCCAACCCGCCGGGAAATCCGTGGTCGCCTTCTCGACGGATACCGCCACCGCCGGACCCGGCGTCTATCTGCTCTCGTTCCTGATCGAGAATTACGTCGATCGGGTCGTCGATTACGCGGCCGCGCAAGGCAAGCGGTCGTTCGCCGCGCTCATTCCGGACAACGACTACGGCCATGTGGCGCAAGCCGAATTCCAGCAATATACGGCGCGTCGCGGCCTGCGGGTGATGGGCATGGAGACCTACAAGCCGCAGACCCTGCGTACGGCCGTTCAGAAAATTGCCGCGCTCGACAACCAGATCGACACTCTGTTCATTCCCGAGCAGGCCGACGCCATGCCGGCGATGGCTGAGGCGCTCGCGGCGGCCGGGCTCAATTCGCGGCGCGTGCAAATTCTCGGCACCGGGCTTTGGAACGATACGCGCGTGCTAAGCCTGCCGGCTTTGCAAGGCGCCTGGTTCGCGGCGCCGGACAATGCCGGCTTTAGCGCCTTCGCGGCGCGCTACCGCGCCAAATTCAATTCGGATCCGACTCGCATCGCTACGCTCGGCTACGATGCGGCGGCGCTCGCCGTCGCCTTGGCGCGGCGGCCGGGGACGGATCATTTCTCGCAGGCCGTGCTGACCAATCGCGCCGGGTTCAACGGCGTCGACGGCGTGTTCCGGTTCCTGCCGAACGGGTTGAACGAGCGCGCCCTGGCGGTCTTGCAGATCAACAACGGGACGACGATGCCGCTCAGCCCGGCGCCGCGCATCCTGGCGGCGAATTCCTCGGCGATGTGAAGTTACGCCGCCAGATCGGCGACCACCGCGTCGAGCACGGGAAAGCCTTCGGCGCTGACGCGGAGCCGGCCGGCCGGCGTTACTTCCACCATGCCGTCGGAGACGAGCGAGGCGATTCGCTCCGGATCGAGCCGTTTGCCGGCCACCGCCTCGAAACGCGCCGGCTCGATTCCTTCCGCGAGGCGTAACCCCATCAGCAGGAATTCGTCGCCGCGTTCCTCGCTCGACAGGATCTCGTCTTCGACGAAGGCGTGACCGTCGGTCTCGACGACCGTCAGCCACATCTCGGGATGGCGCTCCGTCGCCTGGGCGCGGCGGCCGTTCGGCGTGTTGATGCGGCCGTGCGCGCCGGGCCCGACGCCGACGTATTCGCCGTAGCGCCAATAGATGAGATTGTGGCGGCTCTCGGCACCGGGTCTCGCGTGATTGGAGACTTCGTAGGCCGGCAGATTCGCCGCCTCCGTCAGCTCCTGCGTCGTATCCCAAAAGGCGCGGCCCATATCGGCGTCGGGCAGCAGAAGCTTGCCGGCGCGAAAGAGCCGCTCGTAGATCGTGTCGGGCTCGATCGTGAGCTGATAAAGCGACAGGTGATCGGAGCCGCGCGCCAGCGCCGTCTTCAATTCCGCCCGCCATTCTTTGATGCTTTGCTGCGGCCGCGCATAGATCAAATCGAAGGAATAACGGTCGAATACGGAAGCCGCGACGTCGAGCGCGGCGTTCGCCTCGGCCGCGTTATGCAGCCGGCCGAGCGCTTTCAAAGCCGCGTCGTTGAAGGACTGCACGCCGATCGAGAC
>JASHUD010000154.1 GCA_030040215.1 Methylovirgula sp. | reverse complement strand
CGGTGATCTCGGCCAAACTCCTCTTGCCCTCGATGAACGGCGCAAGCCAAGTCCCCGCGCCGGCGCGCAAAGCGCCCTCTGAAAGATCGGGCCAGACTTCGCCTTCGGCGCGGCGCAGGAAGGCGACGCGGTCGCGCCATTGGCGCAGCGCCATGGTCCAGGGGAGGCGTTCGAGACCCGATGCGGCGATCCCTTCGGCAAGAATACGCGCCGCCGCTTCGCCGCGTGCCTCCAAATTCTGCTCACGCAAGATCAGCGCGCCAAGCCGCGACTGCCGGCGAGCGCGTAATTCGCCGTACTCCGGCGCAAAGACGATCTCGTCGCGCGTGACGATTGTTGCGCCGGCGAGCGCCTCGATGTCCTCGAGGCTGAGCGGCGCGGCGAGAAGAATACGCGCCGCGGCGGCGCGCCCGGCGATCTCGCCGATGGCAAGATAGGGTTCGCGGGCGAGCGGATCGTGCGGTTCGAGCGCCGCGGCGCGGCCGTTCGCCATCAGGAACTGGCCGGGCTTGCCGCGCGCCTTGGCGATGCGGTCGGGGAACGCCGTCGCAAGATGTCGCCCGGCCGCCGCCGGGTCGCTCGGTATCCCGGCCGCGACGCCCGCTTGGCGCAGAAACGTCTTCACGAGACGGCGTGCGTCTTCGGCGCGTTGCGAACGCTCCTTGCGAAATCGCTCGATGCGCAGCGTGAGATCCGCGTCGTCGCCGCCGAGCCCGCGCTCGGCCAGCACCGCCGCGACCTCGGCGGCAAGCTCGGCTTCGCCGTTGGTTTGCGCCGCAACGATCATGCGCGCCAGGCGCGGCGGCAGAGCGATCCGCCGCATGGCGCGTCCGGCCTCGGTCAGCATGCCCTCCGCGTCGAGCGCGCCGAGGCCTGCGAGCAATGCGCGCGCTTCGTTGAGCGCCGGCTCCGGCGGCGAATCGAGAAAGCGCAGATTGCGGCCCGGGTCGCGCGCGCCCCAAGCGACGCAATCGAGTAGAAAGCCCGATAGATCGCTGCTCAAAATTTCCGGCGGCGCGAAAGCCTCGAGCGCGCCGTTTCCCGCTTCTTCCCAGAGCCGATAGCAAACGCCGGGCTCCCTGCGCCCCGCCCGGCCGCGGCGCTGCTCGGCGGCGGCGCGGGAGACACGCACGGTCTCAAGCCGCGTCAGGCCGCGATCCGGCTCATAGCGCGGCTGGCGCGAGAGCCCGGAATCGATGACGACGCTTACGCCTTCGATAGTTAGCGAAGTTTCGGCGATCGAGGTTGCAAGCACGATCTTGCGCTTGCCCGGCGCGCTCGGCGCGATGGCGCGTTCTTGTGGCGCTCGGTCGAGCGCTCCATAGAGCGGCGCGATCTCGACTTCCGGGTCGTGTAGGTCCTCGGCGAGAAGATCCGCGAGCCTTGCGATCTCGGCTTGGCCGGGCAGAAAGACGAGCAGTGAGCCGCTTTGCGCGGCAAGCGCTTTACGGATGGCGCGCAGCAACGCCGACTCAAGTCGTTCGCGCGGATCGCGGCCAAGATAGATCGTCTCGATCGGAAACATGCGCCCTCGCGCCTCGATAAGCGGCGCGCCTTTGCCGAGCAACGCCGCGACGCGGGCGCCGTCGAGCGTCGCCGACATCGCGAGGAGCCGCAAGTCGGGACGCAGATGCGCGCGGACGTCGAGCGCCAAAGCCAAGCCGAAATCAGCGTCAAGCGAACGTTCGTGGAATTCATCGAACAGAACGGCGGCAATGTTTTCGAGCGCCGGATCGTCGAGGATCATGCGGGTGAAGACGCCTTCGGTCACCACCTCGAGGCGCGTTTTGGCCGATATGCGCGAGACAAGCCGCATGCGCAGCCCGACGGTTTCCCCGATCGCCTCGCCGAGCGTCGCGGCCATCCGTTCCGCCGCGGCGCGCGCCGCGAGCCGGCGCGGCTCGAGAAGGACGATCTTCTTTCCCCGCGCCCAGGCTTCGTCGTGGAGCGCGAGCGGCACGAGCGTCGTCTTGCCCGCCCCCGGCGGCGCGACAAGAACGGCGGACCCGCCGTCGCCAAGAGCGGCGCGCACCTGCGGCAGAACGGCACGGACCGGGAGATCTTGCATCGGGCTGCAATGGCAGGTTCGCGGCGGCCCAACAAGCGCCGGTAGGCGCGCCAATCCGCGGCCTCCTCTCGTGTTCGGCGAGGGCGCTCACTATTAGGGGGAACGCAAAAGGTGCAGCGGCGAGCCCCGGATGGGCTCTTCTCCCGCGCCAGAGAAAGCGCTATATGCCGCAGCGCAATAGACCAATGCATGCCTCCGATCCGGCGACGCGGGCTTGAGGGCCTTGTTTTTGCCGGGAGCTTGCAGCGGACTAAAGGATCTCTGAATGTCGACCGCGCAAGATAAAGCCGCTTCCGCGGTCAACGGCGGCCATATACCCAACGGAACATCAGAAAAAAGGGCAGGCTTGGCGGGCTTGGCGCTCGGCTCGGTCGGCGTCGTCTATGGCGATATCGGGACGAGCCCGCTCTATGCGCTGCACGAATCGTTGCTCCATACCCGGCGCGAGGGGATCACCGAATACAACGTAATCGGCACGGTTTCGCTCCTGCTGTGGGCGCTGTACTTCATCGTCACCGCGAAATACGTGCTGTTTCTCATGCGCGCCGACAACAAAGGCGAAGGCGGAACGCTTTCGCTGATGGCTTTGGCCCAATCGGCGTTCGGCCGCCGCGCCGCGCCGATTTTCTTTTTGGGCGTTGCCGGCGCCGCTTTGTTCTCGGGCGATGCGATCATCACGCCGGCGATCTCCGTGCTTTCCGCCTTGGAAGGGCTCGACGTCGCGACGCCGGTCTTTTCCGATTACGTCCTGCCGCTGACGGTAGTGGTGCTCATCTCCGTGTTCGCGGTGCAAAGCCATGGAACGGCGCGGGTCGCCTCCTTCTTCGGTCCGATCATGGCGCTGTTCTTCATCGTGATCGGATTGCTCGGCGCGGCTCACATCCCCGAGGCGCCGCGTGTGCTGCTTGCCTTCAATCCATGGCGCGGACTAGCGTTCCTATTCGACCACGGCCTGATTGGCTTCATCGTTCTCGGTTCCGTCTTTCTCGCCGTGACCGGCGCCGAGGCGCTTTACGCCGATATGGGCCATTTCGGACGGCTACCGATCCAATTGGCATGGCTGTTCTTCATCTTGCCGGCGCTCACTTTGAATTATCTCGGCCAAGGCGCGCTCGTGCTCGCCCACAATTCGGCGATCGCCAATCCGTTCTTCTTGCTTGCTCCGTCGTGGGCGCTGCTGCCGATGGTTCTGCTTGCGACGATTGCCACCGTGATCGCCAGCCAAGCGGTCATCACCGGCGCTTTTTCGCTGGCCCGGCAGGCGATTCAGCTTGGGCTGCTGCCGCGCATGGAGATCCAGCACAAATCGGAGACGCAGGAAGGGCAGATTTTCATCCCCAAGATCAACCAGCTGCTGCTGATCGGCGTGGTTCTCCTCGTTCTCCTCTTCAAGAGCTCGAGCGCGCTCGCCTCGGCTTACGGCATCGCGGTCTCGGGAACGATGGTCGTCACGACTGCCCTCGCTTTCGTGGTCGTCTGGAAGAAATGGCATTGGCCACTCTGGGCGGCGGTGACCTTCGTCTCGGCGTTCCTGCTGATCGACTGCATCTTCTTCGCCGCAAACCTTATGAAAGTGGTCGACGGCGGTTGGGTGCCGCTCCTGTTCGCCGGCTGTTCCATGGTCGTGATGTGGACCTTCGTGCGCGGCAACAAGCTGCTTTCGCAAAAGATGATGCGCGATTCGATCCCGCTCAAGGACCTCATTCGCATGCTCGAGAAATCCAAACCGACGCGCGTTCCGGGCACGGCGATCTTCCTTACCAATCAGCTCGACGTCGCGCCCTCGGCGCTGCTGCACAACATCAAGCACAACAAAGTTCTGCACGAGCGCGTCTGGATCATGTCGGTGCGCACCGAGGACACGCCGCGCGTGCCTTTGGCCAACCGCTATGAGATCGTCAATCTTTCGGACGACTTCACCGGCATCACCCTGCGCTATGGTTACATGGAGACGCCGCGCGTGCCGGCGGCGCTCGCGCTATTGCGCAAATCCGGACTCAAGTTCGACATCATGACCACTTCGTTCTTTCTCGGACGGCGCACGATCAAGGTTGCGCCGACTTCGGATATGCCCGCCTGGCAGGACCATCTGTTCATCTCGCTGTCCAAACAGGCGATCGATGCGACCGAATTCTTCGCCATTCCTTCCGACCGGGTCGTCGAGCTCGGCGGGCAGGTCGCCGTCTAGCCGGGTGGCAATATTTCGGTGCAAAGCACCGTGAAGCCGGTGCAAAACCGCGCGCCGGTCGCGCAAAAAGGCCGGCTTGACTTCGCCGTAGCGGCACACGCGCGTGCATCAAACCGTGGCCTTTGCTAGAGTCGGCGGATGCAACGCGCGACAGGCGATCCGCCGTTCTCCAATCCGCACCGCTCCGCCGATCGGGCGGCCAGCGCAGAGGGAACGGCGAAGATCACGCCGTTGATTGCCCAATATATCGAGATCAAATCCGTCAATCCGGATTGCCTGCTGTTCTACCGGCTGGGGGATTTCTACGAGCTCTTCTTTTCCGACGCCGAGATCGCCTCGCGCGCGCTCGGCATCGTGCTGACCAAACGCGGCAAGCATATGGGCCGCGACATCCCGATGTGCGGCGTGCCCGTGGAGCGCGCCGACGATTATCTCTCGCGGCTGATCGCACTCGGCCACCGCGTAGCCGTCTGCGAACAGATCGAGGATCCCGCCGAGGCGCGCAAGCGCGGCAGCCAATCGGTCGTCAGGCGCGACGTCGTACGCTTGGTGACGCCCGGCACGATCACCGAGGAGAAGCTGCTTGATCCGGCGCGCGCCAATTGCCTCGTCGCAGTGGTGCGGCAGCGCACCTCGGAAGCGCAGTCCGTCTACGGTATTGCAAGTCTCGACATTTCGACCGGCGCATTCAGTGTGAGCGAGGTCGGCGATGCGGCGCTCGGCGCGGAACTCGCGCGCATCGAGGCCGCCGAGATCGTCGCGCCGGAAGCGCTTTGCGCCGATCTAAGCTTTGCGCGTCTTCTCGGCGAGATGCGTCTCCCGTTGACGCCAATCGGCCGCGAGTTCGGCGATCCGGAGCGCCGTCTGCTGGAGTATTTTGGGATTGCCACGCTCGATGGTCTCGGCGGTTTGTCGCGTGCCGAAACCGCCGCCGCGGCACTGGCGATCTTCTATATCGAACGCACGCAGCGCGGCGCGCGTCCCGCTTTGAGCCTGCCGACGCGCATTCGCTTCGACGCGCATATGGAGATCGACGCTCCGACCCGCGCAAATCTCGAATTGACGCGCACGCTCGCGGGCGGCCGCGAGGGAACTTTGCTTGCCGCGATCGACTATACGGTCACGCCGGCCGGCGGACGGCTGCTCGCCGCACGCCTCGCAGCGCCGCTCACGGAGACGGACGCGATCAACCACCGGCTCGATGCGGTCGGCTTCCTGCGCGAAGCGAAATCTCTACGCGCCGATCTGCGCGCCCGCCTCAAAGCTGCGCCCGATATGGCCCGGCCGCTATCGCGCCTTTCGCTGCAAAGGAGCGGCCCGCGCGATCTCGCCGCGCTACGCGACGGTCTCTTGGCCGCGGCGGCCTTGGCGGCCGAACTCGGCGCGCGCGCGGATTTGCCCGCCGAGCTCGTCGCCTCGGCGAAGCGGGCGGGCAGCGTCGATCCGGCCGTCGCCGCGGCGCTAGCGGAAGCGCTTGCCGCGGATCTGCCGCTGAAGACCCGCGACGGCAACTTCGTGCGCGCCGGTTACGACCCGACGCTCGATGCAACGCGCGCCTTGCGCGACGAAAGCCGGCGCGTCGTCGCCGAATTGCAATCGCGCTATTGCGCGCTGACGGAAAGCCGCCAACTCAAGATCAAACACAATAATTTTCTAGGGTTCTTCATTGAGGTCCCGCAGGCGCAAGGCGAGAGCCTCCTAAAGCCGCCGTTCAATGCGACGTTCGTGCATCGCCAGACCATGGCCGACGCGATGCGCTTCTCGACCGCCGAGCTTGCCGAACTCGAAACGAAGATCGCCTCGGCCGCCGAGTCGGCACTGGCGCGCGAGGCGGAGATTTTCGATCGGCTCGCCGGCCAGATTCTCGCTGCCGGATCGTCGATCAAAGCCGCGGCGGACGGCCTGGCGGCGATCGACGTCGCCGCGGCGCTCGCCGAACTTGCCGATACGCGTGGCTGGACACGTCCTGAAATCGACGGCTCGCTGAGCTTCATCGTCGAAGCCGGGCGCCATCCGGTTGTCGAAGCGGCGCTCGCCCAATCGGGCAAGCCTTTCGTCGCCAACGATTGCGATCTCTCCGGCGAAGCTGCGGGCCGTATCGCCGTCGTGACCGGCCCGAACATGGCCGGCAAATCGACCTATCTGCGGCAGAATGCGCTAATTTCCGTGCTGGCGCAGATCGGTTCGTTCGTGCCGGCCGTGCGCTGCAAGATCGGTGCCGTCGATCGTCTATTCTCGCGCGTCGGCGCGGCCGACGACCTCGCCCGCGGCCGCTCGACATTCATGGTCGAGATGGTCGAAACCGCGGCGATTCTCAACCAAGCTACACGGCGTTCGCTCGTCATCCTCGATGAGATCGGCCGCGGCACAGCGACGTTCGACGGGCTGGCGATCGCCTGGGCGGTCATGGAGCACTTGCACGAAAAGAATCGGGCGCGCACCTTGTTCGCCACCCATTTCCACGAGTTGACGCATCTTGCCAAGCACTTGCGCAACATCGTCAATCTCACGATCCGCGTGGCGGATTGGAAGGGCGATCTCGTGTTCCTCCACGAAATCATCAAGGGAGCGGCGGATCAATCCTACGGCGTTCAGGTTGCCAAGCTCGCCGGCCTTCCCGCCGCCGTCGTCGAGCGCGCCCAAAAGCTGCTTGCCGAATTCGAGGCGGCGGACCGGCAAAGGCCCGTCGAGCGGCCGGTCACCGACCTTCCGCTCTTCGCCGGCGCGAGCCTACCGCCGGAGCAGTCGCAATCGGCAAAACTTGGCGCGGCGCTCGATTCCGTCGATCCCAACGAATTGACGCCGCGCCAAGCGCTTGAGGCGCTCTACAAGCTGAAAGCGATCCGGGCGGAAGACAGCTAGTGACCGTGCAACATCCGGCCGACGAGTTTCGACGTGTAGTCGACCATCGGCACGATGCGCGCGTAGTTGAGGCGCGTCGGGCCGATGACTCCGAGTACGCCGACGATTCTTCGCTGATCGTCGTGGAACGGCGCGGCGATCATCGACGAGCCGGAGAGCGAGAAGAGCTTGTTCTCCGAACCGATGAAGATGTGCACGCCCTCCCCGCCTTCCGCCCGGTTCAGGAGATCGATCACGTCCTTCTGCGTTTCGAGGTCGGCGAGCAGCAGGCGGATTCGCTCGAGGTCCTCGCTGGCGGTGAGATTTTCGAGGAGATTGGCCTGGCCGCGGACGATCAAGTGCTGGCCCTGGCTCGCGTTGCCGACCCAACTTGCAAGCCCGGCGCCGACAAGACGCGCCGTCAGCTCACCGAGTTCGGCCTTGGCGAGTTCGAGAGTTGTTTCGATCGCCGCCTTAGCCTCGGGAATGGTGCGTCCGCTGATCCGCGCATTGAGATAATTGCTGGCCTCGATCAGCGCCGACGACGGCAAATCGCGCGGCGTCTGCACGATACGGTTTTCGACGGAGCCGTCGGCGGCGACCAGGATCGCCAGCGCCCGCTCCGGATCGAGGCGGGTGAATTCGACCTGTTTGAGCCGTGGATTCTCCTTGGTCGTGACGACCACGCCGGCGCTGCGGGTCAGGCCCGATAGCGTGCTCATCGCCTCGCTGAGCAGCGTTTCCAGCGCCCGTTCCTTCGAGGCCGCGCGGACCTGCGCCTCGATCTCGGCGCGCTCTTCCTGCCCGATGTCGCCGATCTCCAGCATAGCATCGACAAAAAACCGCAGGCCGAGCTCGGTCGGCAATCGGCCGGCGCTGGTATGCGGCGCATAGATCAGGCCCAGCTCTTCAAGATCCTGCATCACGTTGCGAACCGAAGCCGACGATAACGTCATCGGCAGCAAACGCGCCAAGTGGCGCGATCCGACCGGCGCGCCGCTGGCGAGATAGGATTCGACGATATGTCGAAAGATCTCGCGCGGCCGCTCGTTGAGGCGGCCGAGGGCGCTCAAGTCGAGCTGCGCGGCGCGGTGCGGGTGGTCGGTCATGTCGCTAAGATGGCGGCGCCAACGCGCCGACGCAAGCTCGCCGGTGGCATCGGCATATTGCGGGGCCGGCGCTCAACTTGCGGCTTGCCATGGGACGAGAAGCTGATGGATCTTCGCAGCAAGCTCGGCGCGCGCGAAGGGCTTCGGCAGGAGCAGAACGCCCGACGCGGGCTTACCGCACTCGATAAGTGTATCCCGCGCGTAGCCGGTCGTAAGAAGAATTTTCAACTGCGGCCGCAGCCGCCGCGCCTCTTCGGCGAGCTCCGTTCCATTCATGCCGGGTAGGCCAACGTCGCTAAAAAGCAGCGCAAAATCGTTGCTCTCCCGCAACGTCTCGAGCGCGGTTTTGGCGTTGCCGGCCTCGCGTACCCGGTAGCCAAGATCGCGCAGGATCTCGGCCGAATAGGCGCGAACATCGGGATCGTCTTCGACGACCAACACCGTCCCTTGTGCCCGCTCTTCCACCTTTTCCTCAGCGCCCGGACCTTGCAGCGCGCCCGCTTCTTCGACGCGGGCGCGGGGCAGATAGAGCGTGATCGTAGTTCCTTGGCCCGGCACGCTATCGATCTTGACGTGGCCGCCCGTCTGTTTGACGAACCCATAGACTTGGCTCAAGCCGAGGCCCGTGCCCTGCCCGATCGGCTTGGTAGAAAAGAAAGGTTCGAATACCCGGTCGAGCACGTCGCTCTCAATCCCTTTACCGGTATCGGAGATCAACAACATCACGTATTGGCCGGGTGCGATTTCGCCCAAGTCCTCGTCCACTTGGCAATTGCTGGCGGCGATCATCAGCCGACCCTGACCATCCATCGCATCGCGCGCGTTGATGGCGATGTTAAGGATCGCGTTGTCGAGCTGGTTCAAGTCGGCAAACGCCGGCCAGAGGCCGGGTTCGACATGCGTTACGACCTCGATGTTCTCGCCGAGCGTGCGGCGCAGCAGGTCGGACATCGAAGCCAACATGGCGACGAGATCGGCGGCGCGCGGTTCGAGCGGCTGGCGGCGCGAAAAGACGAGCAGACGCTGGGTCAGAACCGCACCGCGATTTGCCGCGTCGAATGCGTTGCTCGCCCAGCGATTGAGCCGCGAATCGCCGTCCTGCGTGTATTTCTTCAACAGCTCGAGATTACCCAGAACGGCGGTAAGGAGATTGTTGAAATCGTGGGCGATGCCGCCGGTAAGCTGGCCGATCGATTCGAGCTTCTGCGCCTGGCGCAGCTGCGCTTCCGCCTGCTCGCGCTCGGCGATCGCCCGATTGCGTTCGCGGTCGGCGCGCGCCAGCGCGTCGTAGGCGTTAAGCTGGCGCACCAGCAGCCAGAGGATGAAACCGAGCGCTACGATGCAGAGCACCGCGCCGGCCGCAGCCAATGCCGCCGCCTGATACCAGTCGGATAGGATTTGACGAGTCGCCTTGCTGATATTGACGACGAGCGGAAAATGCTTGACCGGCACGGTCGCAACGAGCCGTTCCTGGCCGTCAAGCGCTTTTGCAACTTCGTAAGTGGACGGCTGACCGTCCCGCAGGATCCCGCTGAACGACTCGATGCGGAAGACATGGCCGACTCCCGCCAATGTCGGATATCGCGCCAGCAACATCGCATCGCGGCGCCACAAACTGACGGCGCCATGGCCGCCGATATCCAGCGCTCTGTAGAGATTCTCGAAATAGCCGAGATCGATCGCCGCCGCGACGATACCGAGGAATCTGCCTGACGGGCTCTCGATGCGTCGCGCCAGATAAATCACCCAAGTCCCATTGCCAGTTTGGACGGGCTCGCTGAGATAGGGGCCGGAACCGCGGCTGTCGCGCAGTGCACCGTAGTAATCGCTGCCCGCCACACTGACGTCGGGAGCGGGATTTTGAGTCGATGAATTGACGAGTCTTCCATCGAATCCCACCATGTTCACCGACGCGAGTTGCGGTATACCGACAATCCGCGATTTCAGAAGCGCGTAGGTCGTGACGTCGGATTCGACGCGGGTGAATTCCTGCGGAGTCGTCACTCCATCGAGCGCGAGATCCTGTTGTAGGCTGGTGAGCACAAGGTCGACGCTCTGCAGCGTCCGCTCGGTTTCCTCGGCAAGCAAAAGGTCGAGCGCCGCAAGCTCGTGCCTTTCGTCGTTCATATCGCGCAAACGCAGTTCACGAACGGTCAGGCCTGCCACAACGCAGACCAGCAGCATGATCAGGACGCCGACGCCGATGATGATAGGTTTTGGCTTTAGCAGCGAACCGACCCGAAACCAGCCGCGACCTGAAAGCAAAGCTCCTTTCCTCCTTTGACACCGAATTCCGTACGAACGCGAGATCGGAAGGCGAAGCTTAACAGGACAGCGACGACAAAGGAAGGAAAAGCGGATTCCCCGACCGCACCGCGGCTTTCACCAGCGCAGTAACGCGCTGCCCCAGGCCATTCCCGCGCCAATGGCCATCATCGCGATGAGATCGCCTTGCTTCAATCTTCCGGCGCGATTGGCTTCGTCGAGCGAGATTGGCAGCGAGGCGCTCGAAGTATTGCCGTAGCGGTCGATATTGAGCCAACATTTGTCGCGCGGGATGCCGAGCCGATCGACCACCGACTCGACGATGCGCGCGTTGGCCTGGTGCGAGACGACGTGATCGATTGCGCCGGGCTTCAACCCATTGGCGGCAAGCGCTTCGAGCATCGCGTCGGGAAGGACGCGAATTGCGAACTTGTAAATCTCGCGGCCGTTCATCGCGATCTTGTGCATTTTCTTGGCAAGGACTTCTTCGGATTGCGGATAGCGGCTGCCGCCGCCGGGAATTGATAAGATCGAAGCCGCGTTGCCGTCGGAATGAAGATGCGCTGAGAGGAAGCCGCGCGACGGGTCGGGCGTCGGCCCCATGACGAGTGCGCCGGCGGCGTCGCCAAAGAGCACGCAACTGCTGCGATCCGACCAATCGACGAGCCGGCTCAGGATTTCGGCCCCGACGACCAGTACGCGTTTGGCTTTGCCGCTGCGGATGAACTGATCGGCGATGCTGATCCCGTAAAGCGAGCCAGCGCAGGCAGCGGACAGATCGAACGCAAACGCGCGCGTTGCGCCGAGCTTGGCTTGGACGATCACCGCGCAGGAAGGCATCTGCATGTCGGGCGAAATCGTCCCGACGATGATGATGTCGAGCGCTTCAGGGTCGGTGCCGGCCATCGCCAAAGCGCGCCTCGCGGCCGCAACCGCCATGTCCGAAGTCGCTTCGTCGGCGGCGGCGATATGCCGTTCTTTGATCCCTGTTCGTTCGGTGATCCAGGCGCTCGACGTATTGACGACTTTTTCGAGGTCTTGGTTGGTGAGTATGCGCGACGGCGCGTAAACGCCCGTCCCCAAGACATGGGAATACGCCAAAGTAACCACCCCGCCTGCCCCGCAGCAAGCGACCGGCATAGGACGAAACGGAGGAGATCGCAAATCTATCGGCGCGGCGACGGATCAATCTGCGGCCGATACGGAGAAATAAGCGCGATTAATGCGCCTTCGCGCCCGACATATTGGCGGGCGGATCGGCGCGCAACTCGTAGGAACGGCGAAGTTGATCGATTGCACCACGCGCTCCACGCAAAGCTGCATTGCCGACGCGCGGCCGGAACCCGGCCAAAGTCCAATTGCTTCCGCCGCCCGGCGCCACACGCGGTTGAATCAGAATTTCGTCGATCCGCTCGAATCCTTCGCAGGACCGCAGCTCCCGCAAACAGATCTCGCGTAATTCGGCATGCGATCGAATTTCACGGTGCATGTTTTTCACCTCGCACTTAAATTCGCTGTACGGTCAACGCTCCACGCGTAAATATGTTCCGCTTAGTGGCAGCGCGGCCTTTGCCGAAGACTGACGTAGCCTCCACCGCATGCATTTGCTGCCAATACGCTCTCATTCTAAATAATATGTTATGCGCGGCGTCGGCGGCAGCTATGCGCCGCGACGCGATAACCCGCGAAGTTTCGTGAGAGCATATGATTTCGGAAGAACTGCAAGCGCGCTTGCTTTATCGGGACGGTTTGCTGCTCGTCATCGACAAACCGGCGGGGATTGCCGTGCATCGCGGCCCGAAAGGCGGGGAAAGCCTCGAAATGCACTTCTCCGCGCTGCGGTTCGGCTTGCCGCGCGATCCGGCACTGGCGCACCGGCTCGATCGCGAGACCTCGGGGTGCTTGGTTCTCGGGCGGCACCGCAAAGCCCTGGAGCGGCTCGGATTGCTTTTCAAGCAAGGCCGCGTCGACAAATGCTATTGGGCCGTTGTCGAAGGCGTTCCCGCACGGGAGGAAGGCTTGATCGATCTGCCGCTCGGCAGGCTCGATTCCGCGCGCGGCTGGTGGATGAAAGTCGATCCCCTCGGCGCCAAAGCCCAGACGCGCTGGCGCGTGCTCGGCAAAAGCGACAGGCTCGCTTTGCTCGCGCTTGCGCCGCTGACCGGCCGCACGCATCAGCTGCGCGTGCATTGCGCCGCGATGGGATTTCCCATTCTCGGCGACCGCATCTATGGCGCGCGCGACGATGCGCGCACCGCACTGCAGCTTCACGCGCGCCGCATCGAGATCCCGCTCTACAAGAACAAAGACCCGGTACGAGTCGAAGCCCCGCTGCCGCCGCATATGCGCGAACTCACCGGCGCGTTGCTAGGAACCCAACCGGCGGAATTGTCCGGAAAAGTCCTCACGTAAGGCCCCGCAAGCGCCGCGCCTGGGCCCGCAACAGCGCGAGCTTGCGGCCTAATCCGCCGTTTGCCGCGGCGGCGGCGAGGAACTCGCTAAGCCGGCGTACGAATGGCGCGAGCGCCTCGCGAATGCGCTGTTTGTACGGTTCGATGAGGTCGTGGGCGCGCGCCCGGATACGCATCACCCACGCATAGAACCGCGCAAACCATTCCATCGAGAGCAACTTGCTCCGCGTCGCATCGAACAGAAACGCGGCAACGCCGACCCCAAAGACCTTGGCGGCGACGAACGCGCCGATCCCGTAGACGAAATGATGATGCGCGATGAGCCACAGGCCGACGATCTTGAACGGCTCGATCACCGCGACCGGGATCAAGAAGACGAGCAGCACGAGCGGCGCCGGCAGCGCATCGATGGCGCGGATCAACGCCTGTTTGAGCGACTCGAAGGCGATTGCCGCCGCGAGTCGTTTCAGCAGTCCGCCGACGGTATCCCAAAGCCACGCCTCGAACAGAAAGACGGCAGCCAGGACGAACCACAGCGGGCGGCTAAGTGTCTTCGCCAAGCCTTGATGCATCGCCGATCTTCGCAAGGCGTCCATCCTATGGGGTCATCTCGAAAGCCGCGATCTCCTTGTTTCGCCGCGACGTGGCCGCGGCGCGGTGATCCTTAGCCAAGGCCACGTAGACGGCAGGCAAAACAAAGAGCGTGAACAAGGTGCCGATCGACATGCCCGAAACGACGACAAGGCCGATCGAGAAGCGGCTCGCAGCGCCGGCGCCGGTCGCGACGAGCAGCGGCAGCAGGCCGGTCACCATCGCCGCCGTGGTCATCAAAATCGGCCGCAACCGCACGCGCGCCGCCCGTTCGATCGCGGCACGCCGGTCGAGCTCTTCGTTAATCTGCAAGTCCCTGGCGAAGGAGACCATCAGAATCCCGTGCTTGCTGATCAGCCCGATCAAGGTCACGAGCCCGACTTGCGTATAGATGTTGACCGTGGCGACGCCCAGGAAGAGCGGCAAAAGCGCGCCGCTGATCGCCATCGGCACGCTGATCATGATGACAAGCGGATCGCGCAGGCTCTCGAACTGCGCGGCGAGGACAAGATAGATGACGATCAGTGCAAAGAAGAAGGTGATCGCGAGCTGATTGCCTTCCTGCTTAAATTGACGGGAGTCGGCGAGGTAATCGTGGCTGAAGCCGGCCGGCAGTTGCGCGGCCTCCTTTTCCAGGAAGTCGACGGCTTGACCCATGCTCACGCCGGGCATCGGCACGGCCTGGAACGTTGCCGAATTCAGCTGATTGTAGTGGGTAAGAGCGTTCGGGTCGGTATCGGTCGAAAGCGACACGACGGTCGAAAGCGGGATTTGCCGGCCACTGAGCGACGGCACGTAATAATGCGCGAGCAGCTCCGGGCTGAGCCGCAACGTGCGCGGCACCTGCGGGATCACTTCGTAGGAACGGCCTTCAAGGTTGAACCAATTGACGTAATTGCCGCCGAGCATCAGTGCCAGCGTGTTGCCGATCGTTTGCATGTTGAGACCGAGATCGTTGGCCTTGCTGCGGTCGATGGCGACGCGCACGACCGGCTGGTTGAACTCCAAATCGCTGTCGACGACGATGAACAGCCCGCTCTTGCGCGCCGCTTTCTTAATCTTCGCCATCTCGTTGAAGACCGCCGGGAACCCGTCAATCGAGCTGATCACCATCTGGACCGGCAATCCGCCCGGGCCGCCCGGCAGCGCCGGCAGATTGAAGGCGAAGGCGTTCACTCCTTCGACTTTCGAAATCTGCGCCTGGACGAGCGGCTTCAATGTCATCGCCGAACGCTTGCGCTCGTTCCAAGGCTTCAACAGCATGCCGGAAATGCCTTGGTTTGGAGACGGCGTGCCGTTGAGCACGAAGCGTAGATCGGTCTCGGGAAATTGCTGGAAGACTTTGTCGAGCTTGGCGCCATAATAGTCCGCATAGTCGATGTTGGCATATTGCGGCATCTTGGTGAGCGCGAAGATAATTCCCTGATCTTCCTCCGGCGCCAGCTCTCTGCGGCTGTGGTCGTAAAGAAAAACCACCAGCCCAAGAATGGTAACGGCGAAGAGCGCCGTCGCGGGACGATAATCGAGAGAGCGATCGAGTCTTCGTCCGTACCAGCGCGTGACGGCGCTGAACATCCTGTCGATCCGTCCGGAAAAGCCGGTGTGTAACGCGCTCCGCGAAAGGAAGACCGAACACATCATCGGCGACAGGGTAAGCGCGATCACGCCGGAGACGATGACCGCTCCGGCGAGGGTGAAGGCGAATTCGCGGAACAGCGAGCCGGTTAGGCCGCCGAGCAGTCCGATTGGGGCGTAGACCGCGGCAAGCGTGATCGTCATGGCGATCACCGGGCCGACGATTTCGCGCGCCCCCTGCAGCGCCGCCTGAACGGGCGTCTTGCCCTCCTCCAGATGGCGATGAATGTTCTCGACGACCACGATCGCGTCGTCGACGACGAGACCGATTGCCAGCACCATGGCGAGCAGCGTCAGCAGGTTGAGACTGAAACCCATGGCGAGCATCAGCGTGCAAGACCCGACGAGCGACAGCGGGATCGTCACGACCGGGATGAGGACGGAGCGGAACGACCCAAGGAACAGAAAGATGACGACGATAACGATGGCGATCGCGTCGATCAGCGTCTTCTCCACCTCGTTGATCGACGACTGGATGAACTTCGTAGAATCGTAGGCGACTTTCATCTTGAGCGACGGCGGCAGATTGCGCTCGATCGCCGGGAAGAGCGCCCGCACGCCTCTGACGATCGCCAACGGATTGCCTTGCGGCGTCGATTGCACGCCGATGAACACCGCGTGCTGGCCGTTGAACGCGACGCTGGAGTCGGCACTCTGCGCACCGAGCTCGATCGTCGCGATGTCCTGCATGCGCACCAGCCCGCCGTCCTTGGCCTTTACGATCATCCGCTTGAACTGATCGACGTCGGTGAGATCGGCGTTGGTCGTCACGTTGGAGATCGTGAAATAGCCCTTCGTCTGACCGGCGGCGGCCTGAAAATTGTTAGCCTGAATGGCATTCATCACGTCGGCGGCGGAGACGCCGCGCCCGGCCATGCGGATCGGATCGAGCCAAAGCCGCATCGCGAACGTCTGGCCGCCGAGAATATCGGCCGAGGCGACGCCGTCCACAGTCGACAATAGCGGCTGCACGACACGCGTCAGATAATCGGAGATCGCCGAAGGGGTCAGCTCGGAACTCGAGAAACCGATATACATCACCGCGGTGGTCTGCCCGGTGGATTTCAGGATGATCGGATCGTTGGCCTGCTTCGGGATCTGGTATTTGACCTGGTTGACCTTGGCCATCACCTCGGTCAGCGCCTGATTGGGATCGAAGTTGAGCTTCATATACACGGAAATCGTGCTCGCGCCCTGCACCGATGTCGAAGTCATGTAATCGATGCCTTCGGCGGAGGCGACGGCCTGCTCGATCGGCGTCGTGATGAAACCCTGCATCAATTCCGGCGAGGCGCCGGGATAGGTAGTCGTGACAGTGACGACCGTGTTCGACAATTTCGGATATTGACGGATCGGCAGGCTGGTTCCGGCTTTGAGCCCGACGAGCAGGATCAGCAAGCTGACGACGAGCGACAGCACCGGCCGTTTGATGAAGAGATCGGTGAAGATCATCCGGCGCTCCGCGGCTCAGTAGGGGCCGGGCGTCGCCGCAAGCGGCGGCAGCGGATCGGGCGAAATCGCCACCGCGGCGCCGCCCTGCAACTTGAGTTGGCCGACGGCGACTACTTTGTCGCCCGGCTTCACCGCGCCGTTGATGACCACGCGACCGTTAATGCGCTCGCCGGTTCTTACGAACGTGCGTTCCGCGACGAGCCTAGTTTTGCCGTCATCGCCTTTCTCCGGCTTGATGAGAAAAACGGAATCGCCGTAGAGCGTGTAGTCCGCCGCGGTCTCGGGAACGGTGAGCACCGGCGGCAGCGGCGGCAGAACCACGGTGGCCGTCGCGAACATGCCGGGTTTCAAGGCGTGGTCGCGATTATCGAGCGTCGCCTGCACGCGGATATTGCGGGTATCGGTCGAGATCTGCGGCTCGATAGTCGTGATCTTTCCCTCGAATG
This sequence comes from Methylovirgula sp., assembly GCA_030040215.1. Lineage (GTDB taxonomy): Bacteria > Pseudomonadota > Alphaproteobacteria > Rhizobiales > Beijerinckiaceae > Methylovirgula. Next base: position 2,206 of record JASHUD010000154.1, on the reverse strand, counting down.
TGCGCCCCGGATAGGCGTCGACGGCGACGCGCACCGCCTGCCCGACCTTGAGGAGAGCGCTGTCTTTTTCGGTCGCGGTAAAATTCACGTAGACTCGCGAGAGATCGGTCAGCGTCACGATTTGCGCGCCGGCGTTGATGAACTGGCCCAGATCGACGTGGCGTACGCCGAGTTCGCCGTCGAAAGGCGCGCGGATCAGCTTTTGCGAGATAATCGCCTGCGTCTTGGCAATTCCGGCGAGCGCCTGGTCGTAGACCGATTGGCTCTGATCGACCGTCGCCTGCGGTCCGTATTCGCGCGTAGCAAGCGCCTTGGCGCGGTCGAGCGCCAGTTTGGCTGCTGTCGCCTGCGCCTCGAAACTGGCAAGGTCGCCGAGATCCGGATCGTCGTACAGCTGAACGAGCGGATCGCCGGCTTTGACGTGCGCGCCGGGCTCGAACATGATCTTCACCACGCGGCCGCTTACGTCCGTGGTTACATCGACTTGGTGCACGGCTTGAACGTCGCCGATCCCGGTGAGGAGATGCGGCAGCACTTCCGATTTGATCTCGGCGGCGGAGACGACGATCGGCGGCTGATGCATGTTGGCGAAGAACTGCGCGATCATGTGATCGCGGAATGTGTTGAACCCCCAGAGGCCGCCGACCAGCAGCGCCATCAACACGGCGACGATCATGAACCACAGCTTGCCGCGGACGCGCCGCGTGGGGGCCGGCGCCTCATAGGCGGATCGAAGTCCGGTTTCGCTCGAAATCGTCATCTCATGCACTTTCCAAGGAGAAATCCGTGAGCTCGCGCGGCATCGCGCAGTCGGCGTGCGCGGCGATCGCGTTTTCGGTGAGGCCGATTCCGCGCAGCAGGAATTCGCGGATCTCGCGATCGAGTTGGACGGCCGGCGAATAGGTTAGCGGCGGAACCTGCGGCAGCAGCACGGCGGCCAATGTGCAAAGCGTGTGATGCAAGAACCAGAAAAGATCGCGCGGCGACGCCCGGCCGGGCTTGGCGTCTCCGGTAGCGATCGCCTGCGTCAGAGAATCGACGAAAATCGGCGCGACGAGCTGCTCGACCTTATCGAACAGAATTTGCGCGAACTCGCCGTCTTCGAGCAGGCTCGAGAGCACGAGCCGCAGCTTTTCGTTGCGTTCCGCCGGCCCCGGCTTTGCCAAGAACCAGTTGATCATGCCTTGCACGAAGGTGACGAGGGTTGCCGTCGAAGGCGGCAGCGCGCGCAACCGCATCAGGCCCGGATCGGCCTCGCAGACGTCCGTCAAAATCGCCGCATAAATGGCCGACTTCGTGGGGAAGTGCTTGAAAAGCAACGCCTCTGAGATGCTCGCCGCATCGGCGATACGACGCGTCGTCGTCCCCGCGAACCCATGGCGCGCGAAGAGCGGCAGAGCGCATTCGAGGATCTGCTGGCGGCGTGAATCGCGAGAAAGCCTGGGGGCATTCATGATTGTAAGTGATCACTCACTTACCAAAATGTCAAGGGCCCTTTGTCCTAGTCAAATAACCCGGACGACGACCGCGGAGTCCGTGGCTCCGTGCTCTTCGAGGCGTCGTTCGAATCGCGCGAACGAGGGCGACGCCGCGCTCTAAGTTTCTTGGCGTCGGCACCGAATGTTCGCTTTGCTTTCCTTCCACACCCCTGCCTGCTATCCCGCGCGCATGTCCAAACTCGAAAATATCCGCAATTTCTCCATCATCGCCCATATCAACCATGGCAAATCGACGCTCGCCGACCGGCTGATCCAAATGACCGGCGGGCTGCCGGACCGCGAAATGATGGCGCAGGTGCTCGACTCGATGGAGATCGAGCGCGAACGCGGCATCACCATCAAGGCGCAGACGGTGCGCCTCGAATATCGCGCCAGAGACGGCAAAACCTATATCTTGAACCTGATCGATACGCCCGGCCATGTGGACTTCGCCTACGAAGTCTCGCGTTCGCTTGCCGCTTGCGAAGGCTCGCTGCTGGTCGTCGACGCGAGCCAAGGCGTCGAGGCGCAGACGCTGGCCAACGTCTACCACGCGCTCGATGCCGGCCATGAAATCGTGCCGGTGCTCAACAAAATCGATCTGCCGGCCTCCGAACCCGACCGCATCAGACAGCAGATCGAGGACGTGATCGGCCTCGATGCCTCGGACGCGTTGCTAATCTCCGCCAAGAGCGGGCTCGGAGTCGACGAGGTTCTGGAAGCAATCG
>JASHUD010000153.1 GCA_030040215.1 Methylovirgula sp. | reverse complement strand
CTTCCACTGCGCAACCCAGCCGGCGGTGCGCGCCACAGCGAACAGCGCGGTGAACATCGACGTGGGGAAGCCCATCGCCTTGAGGGTAATGCCGGAATAAAAATCGATATTCGGGTAAAGCTTCTTCTCGATGAAATATTCGTCGCTGAGGGCGATCTGTTCGAGCTCCATTGCGACTTCGAGCAGCGGATCATCCTTGCGGCCGCGCTCCTCCAGAACCTCGTGGCAGCGCTTCTGCATGATCTTGGCGCGCGGGTCGTAGTTTTTGTAGACGCGATGCCCGAAGCCCATGAGCCGGAAGGAGTCGTTCTTGTCCTTGGCGCGGGCGATGTATTTCGGAATATTTTTGACCGTGCCGATTTCCTCGAGCATCTTGAGCGCCGCTTCGTTGGCGCCGCCGTGCGCGGGGCCCCAAAGACAGGCGACGCCCGCGGCAATACAGGCGAACGGGTTGGCGCCGGAGGAGCCGGCAAGCCGCACCGTCGAGGTCGAGGCGTTTTGTTCGTGGTCGGCGTGCAGGATGAAGATCTGATCGAGCGCCCGCGCCATCACCGGATTGACCTGATATTCCTCACACGGCACGGCGAAACACATGCGCAGGAAGTTCGACGCGTAGTCGAGATCGTTTTTCGGATAGATGAATGGCTGGCCGATCGTATATTTATAGGCCATCGCGGCGAGAGTCGGCAGTTTGCCGATGAGCCGCATCGAAGCGAGCATGCGCTGATGCTGCTCGGAGACGTCCGTCGAGTCATGATAGAAGGCCGAGAGCGCGCCGACGCTTGCAACGAGCACCGCCATCGGATGCGCATCGCGGCGGAATCCCTGGAAGAACCGCGCCAGCTGCTCATGCACCATCGTATGGCGGGTAATGCGATGGTCGAAATCGGCGCGCTGCGAAGCGTTCGGCAGCTCGCCGTAGAGCAGCAGATAACAGGTCTCGAGGAAATCGCCTTGTTCGGCGAGCTGTTCGATCGGATAGCCGCGATAGAGCAGAATACCTTGGTCGCCGTCGATATAGGTGATCTGCGACTCGCAGCTCGCCGTCGAGGTGAAACCGGGATCGTACGTGAACATCCCGGTCTGTGCGTAGAGCTTGCCGATGTCGACCACGGACGGACCGATCGTGCCTGCCTTGACCGGCAAAGCAACGGACTTGTCGCCGACCGTGATCATTCCCGTCGTGCTCGTGGGAGCCTGCTTCGTTGCGTCCAACATGGAGGGCCGCCTTCCTGATGTCGCCTGGGCCGGTTCCGTGCGTTGCCGACCAAGCTTTTCGGCAACCGCGGCGGTGGTGCACTGCAATATCACCTAACGCATAGTTGGGTAAGGTTCAAGCTGGCGGCGATGCAGCTGCGCGGCGATGGCGCATGTTTCGCCGTCAGCGAGTCTGATCCTCCAACCTGCCTAAGCTTTCCGCGCGTCCCAATACGTGGAGAACGTCGAAAATTCCGGGCGAAGTTGCGCGTCCGGTCAGCGCGGCGCGCAAAGGTTGGGCAACCTGGCCAAGTTTCAGATTCATTTCCTCGGCGTAGGCGCGCACGACGGCTTCCATCGCCGCCGGCGTCCATTCGCGCAAATCGGCGAGGCGCGGCAGGAGACTGGCGACATGCTGCCTTCCGCCGGAATCCAGAATGTCGGCCGCCTGTGCGTCGAGCGCCAGCGGCCGCTTGGCGAACAGAAATGCCGCTCCCTCGCGCAGTTCGGCAAGCGTCTTGGCGCGCTCCTTCAAGCCCGGCATGGCGGCAAGAAGCTTCGTCTGCATCGAAGCGTCGAGGGTTTTGGGTAGGCCGGCGCGATCCGGCAGATGCGGCCAGGTTTCGACGAGCGCGGCGACGAGATCTTCTTCGCGGCCGGCGCGAAGATAATGGCCGTTCATGTTTTCGAGCTTGGAAAAGTCAAACCGCGCCGGCGAGCGTCCGATATGGGCGAGATCGAAGGATTCGATCATCTCTTCGGTCGTAAAAAATTCCTTGTCGCCATGGCTCCAGCCGAGCCGCACCAGATAATTGCGCAGCGCCGCCGGCAGATATCCCATGGCGCGATAGCTATCGATGCCGAGCGCGCCATGCCGCTTCGACAATTTTGCGCCGTCGGAGCCGTGGATCAGCGGAATATGCGCCATGATCGGCACCTGCCAGCCGAGCGCCTGATAGATCTGCATCTGGCGAGCCGCATTGGTCAGATGATCGTCGCCGCGGATGATGTGGGTGACGCCCATGTCGTGGTCGTCGACCACGACCGCCAGCATATAGGTCGGGGTGCCGTCGGAGCGCAGCAGCACCAGATCGTCGAGATTCTCGTTCTGCCAGACCACCCGGCCCTGCACCTGATCCTCGATCACGGTCTCGCCGGAGAGCGGCGCCTTCAGCCGGATCGTCGGCTTGACGCCGGGCGGTGCCTCGCTCGGATCGCGGTCGCGCCAGCGTCCGTCATAAAGCTTGGCCCGGCCTTCGCGGCGCGCGGCCTCGCGCATCTGCGTAAGCTCCTCCGGGCTCGCATAGCAGTGATAGGCATGCCCCAGCGCCAGCAGTTGCTCGGCCACCTCCCGGTGCCGGGCC
>JASHUD010000152.1 GCA_030040215.1 Methylovirgula sp. | reverse complement strand
ATGGCCGAGACACGTCCAACGGCGCTCGTGACCGGCGCCTCGTCGGGGATCGGCCTCGAAATTTGCCGCGCGCTCGCGGAAAACGGCTTCGATCTTGTTCTCGTGGCGCGCAGGGAAGCGAAGCTTACCCAGCTTGCCCAAGAGCTCGCCGCCCGGCACGCGATCCGCGCTATTCCTTTGGTCGCCGACCTCGCCGAACCCGGCGGCCCGCAGCGGATCTACGACAAGCTCAGCTTGGCCGGAACGCAGATCGACGTGCTCGTCAACAACGCCGGTTTCGGCGCGCATGGCGCCTTTGCCGCGCTGCCGCTTCAACAACAGCTGGAGATGATTGCGGTCAATATCACCGCTTTGACGGCGCTTACGCGTCTTTTCCTGCCCGATATGTTGACGCGTAAACAAGGAAGGATCTTGAATGTCGGCTCTACCGCCGGTTTCCAGCCAGGGCCCAACATGGCGGTTTATTACGCCAGCAAGGCCTATGTGCTATTGTTCTCGGAAGCGCTCGCCGAAGAACTTGCCGGCACCGGCGTAAGCCTCACCTGTCTTTGCCCCGGACCGACCAAGACGCAGTTTGCCGCTACGGCAGATATGGAGAACGCATTGCTTTTTCGCCTTCTTCCAGCCGATGCGCACAAAGTGGCGCGACAAGGCGTCGCCGCCATGCTGGCCGGCAAGCGGCTCGTGATCCCGGGCGCTTTCAATAAGGTGCTGGCCTTTTCCGCGCGGCTCACGCCGCGTGCGATCATGCCGAAAATCGTCAGGCAATTGCAGCGCTAACATCTGGCTCCACAGAGATCGGATCGGTAAATTGAGCCCCGCGGCGGACGAAACGGACATCCTCGTTGTCGGAGCCGGTGCGGCGGGCCTGTCGGCCGGCGTCGCGCTCGCCCGCGCGGACTTCCAAGTGATCGCCAGCGGCGCCCTCGATACCGTCGGCAATGGGCGCACGGTCGCGCTATTTGAAGGTTCGCTGCGTTTTCTCCGCGCCTTGGAGCTTTGGCCGAAGCTCGCCGATTTGGCAGCCAAGATCGAAGCGATCGAAATGATCGACGCGAGCGGCGCGCGAATTCCCATTCCGCGCATCCTGTTCTCGGCCGCCGACGTGGGATTGCCGGCGCTCGGCGCCAACATCGAGACGGATCGGCTTGTCGGCCGCCTCGCCGAGATCGCCCGCGAAACGCCCAATCTGCGTCTCGAAACCGAGATGCTCACCGACATCTCCCGAGAGGATAAACGTCTGCGCGCGACGTTTGCTTCCGGCCGAAACGTCAACGTCAAACTTATCGTCGGAGCCGACGGGCAACGATCGACCGTACGCGCCAAGGCGCGCATCGGCGCGCGGCGCTGGACCTACCCGCAGGTGGCCGTTACGGCGCTTGCCGCGCACGCGAAGCCGCACAACGACAAATCGGTCGAGTTCCATACGCGCAACGGCCCCTGCACGCTGGTGCCGCTCATTGCGGGCGAGGGCGCGCCGCATCGCTCGAGTCTCGTCTGGCTGATGACGACGCGCGAGGCCGCGCGCCGCCGCAACCTTGCATCCGATGCGTTGGCCAGCGAGATCGAACGCGAGGTGGACGGAATTTTCGGAAATATGCGTCTCGACGGGCCCTGCGGCTTTTTCCCGATGAGCGGCATGCGTGTGACGCGACTTACCGCACACCGGATCGCGCTTTTGGGCGAGGCCGCGCACGCCTTTCCGCCGCTCGCCGCGCAGGGCCTCAATTTGAGCTTGCGCGACATCGGCGCGCTCGTCGAATGTCTGGTCGAGGCGCGCCGGTGCGGTGCCGACATCGGCTTGGCGCTGCGCCCTTACGCCGATGCGCGCCGCCCCGACATTGCATTGCGCACCAACGGCATTGATGTCTTGAATCGATCTTTGCTCTCCGACTTTCTTCCGGTCGAAGTTGCGCGCGGCCTTGGTTCTCTCGCCTTTGCGACCATCGGGCCGCTGCGCCGCGCCTTGATCCGCGAAGGGATCTTGCCGTACGAACCCATGCACAATCCGCCGCGTCCGGCGCGTTTGCAGTGACGGGCGGGGCGCACATCGCAAGGTCGAGACGTGAAAATCGCTACCTGGAACGTCAATTCCGTGCGGCAGAGAACCGAACATCTGCTGCGTTATTTGAACGACGTGAGCCCCGACGTGCTCTGCCTGCAGGAGCTGAAATGCGTGGACGAAGCTTTTCCGCTGATCGAGATCGAGGCGCTTGGCTATAACGTCGCCGTCCACGGGCAGAAGGCGCTGAACGGCGTCGCCATCCTCTCCAAGACGCCGTTCGAAGTGACGCGCGGTCTCGACGGGGATGCGAGCGATGCCCACGCACGCTACATCGAAGCGGTCATTCCGGAGGGCGCCGGGATCATCCGCGTCGCCTCGCTTTATTTGCCGAACGGCAATCCGCCGGATAGCGACAAATATACCTACAAGCTCGCCTGGATGGATCGGCTCATCGCACGGGCGCGGTATCTGCTTTCCTTGGAAGAGCCCTGCGTTCTTGCCGGCGATTACAACGTCATTCCCGAGCCGCGCGATTGTTTCGATCCAAAGGTCTGGGCCGGCGACGCGCTGTTCCTCCCGCTGACGCGACAGAAATTCCACGCGCTCGTCAACCTCGGCTACACCGACGCGTTGCGCGCCACGACGGACGCCGCCGGAATCTATACGTTCTGGGATTATCAGGCCGGCGCCTGGCAGCGCAACAAAGGCATCCGCATCGATCACCTCCTGCTTTCGCCGCGTGCCGCCGACCGGCTTTTGAGCGTCACGATCGACAAAGAACGGCGCGGCGAGGACAAGCCCTCGGATCATGTGCCGGTGCGGATCGAATTGAGCTAGCGCGGCGCCGGGCTTGTCGCGGCGATCCGCAGTGTGCAAACTGCCGCCAAGTGAAACGCCATGATCGATAAACTCGAATTTTTCATTGCCGTCGCGCGCGAACAAAGTTTCAGCCGCGCCGCCGAAGCCTGCGGCGTCACCCAGCCGACGTTGTCGGCGGGCATCAAGCAATTGGAAGAGACGCTCGGCGTTCTCCTCGTCAACCGCAGTTCGCGATTTCACGGGCTGACCGCGGAAGGCGACCGGGTACTCGAATGGGCGAAGCGAATTGTCGGCGACGCGCGCGCCATGCGCCAGGACGTGCGCAGCTTGAAGAGCGGCCTCATCGGCCATCTGAGGATCGCGGCCGTGCCGACCGCGCTGACCATGGTCGCGGCCTTGACCACGCCGTTTCGCGCCAAACATCCGGGCGTGCGGTTCAGCATTATGTCGATGAGTTCGGTGGAGATCCTCGAAGCGCTCGGCAATCTGGAGATCGAAGCCGGGATTACCTACCTCGATAACGAACCGCTCGGCACGGTGCGCAGCCTGCCGCTCTATGCCGAGCAGTATCGGCTGCTGACCTACGCCGGCAGCCAGTTCGCCGAACGCCAAAGCGTCACCTGGGCGGAGGTCGGGCAGATTCCCCTATGTCTGCTCACCCCCGACATGCAAAACCGCCGAATCATCAATCAACTGTTGACGACCGCAGGCAACCAGCCGGCGCCGACGCTGGAATCGAACTCCGTGATCGCCCTTTATGCGCATGTGCGTACCGGCCGTTGGGCGAGCGTCCTGGCTGAAAAATTGGTCGAAACGCTCGGCGTTTCCGAACCCATACGGTCTATTCCGATCGTCGAGCCCCAGGCTGTGCACCAGATCGGGCTGGTCGTGCCGCGGCGGGACCCGATGACACCGCTGACCAGTGCGCTCTTTGCAGAGGCAAAGGTTCTTCTCGCAGCGCACCATTGATAATGATAGAAAAATCCTATAGGGTTACGGAAAGGCTCTCTTGATCGCCGCTATGGGAAGGACCACCTAGTTTTTGACACGTTCTAAGAATGGCTTGCGTTGGGTGAGATCGACAGAGAAATCCGAAGCAATTGGTTTTTGGTGGAAATATGCCCAAGACGTCTGACTTCGACGAAGGGCGCGCCCAAGCAATCATCGCCGAACATCTCGGCCTCGAAGGCTCGTTGCTGCCGATCCTTCACGCATTCAACGAAGAGTTTGGCTATATCGATGACGCGGCTGTCCCGCACATCGCCGCGGCGCTCAATCTGTCGCGTGCCGAAGTGCACGGCGTGCTCACCTTCTATCACGATTTCCGTCGCGCCCCCGGCGGCCGCCATACGTTGAAGATTTGCCGGGCCGAGGCTTGCCAGAGCCGCGGCAGCGAAACCGTTGCGCGCCGCTGTCTCGCCAAACTCGGCGTCGGCTGGCACGATACGACACCCGACGGCGAACTCACGATCGAGCCGGTCTATTGTCTCGGACTCTGCGCGAGCGGGCCGGCCGCGCTCCTCGACGGAGAGCCGCTCGGGCTGCTCGACGAGGACAAGCTCGCCGCCGCCGTGGAAGAGGTGTGCGAACCATGACGCGCATCTTTATCCCCAAAGACGCGGCGGCGCTCGCGGTCGGCGCCGACAAAGTCGCCAAGACGATCGCCGAGATCGCCAGCGAGCGCGGCAAAGAGGTCACGCTCGTCCGCACCGGGTCGCGCGGCATGTTCTTCCTCGAGCCGCTCGTCGAAGTCGAGACGCCGGCGGGACGCATCGCCTATGGGCCGGTTGCGCCGCGCGACGTCGCTTCGCTGTTCCATGCGGATTTTCTTGCCGGCGGCGCGCACCCGCTGCGCATCGGCCGGCCGGAGGAGCATCCATTCCTGGCGCGCCAGACACGGCTTACGTTTGCCCGCTGCGGCATCACCGATCCGCTGTCGCTCGAAGACTATGCCGCGCACGACGGCTGGCGCGGGCTGAAACGCGCCCTTGCAATCGGCCCGGCGGCGATCGTGACCGAAGTCACGCAATCGGGTCTGCGCGGGCGCGGCGGCGCCGGATTTCCGACCGGCATCAAATGGAAGACGGTGGCCGATACGCAGGCCGACCGCAAATACGTCGTGTGTAATGCCGACGAGGGCGATAGCGGTACGTTCGCCGACCGCATGGTGATGGAAGGCGATCCGTTCATGCTCATCGAAGGCATGACGATCGCCGCTCTCGCAGTCGGCGCGACGAAAGGATTCGTCTATTGCCGCTCTGAATATCCGCAGGCGATCCGCACGTTCAACGCGGCGCTTGCTGCGGCGCGCCAAGCCGGTTTTCTCGGCAATGCGGTCGCAGGCGCGCAGCATCGTTTCGACATCGAGCTCAGGGTCGGCGCCGGCGCCTATGTCTGCGGCGAAGAAACCGCGCTGCTCGACAGCCTCGAAGGCAAGCGCGGCATCGTGCGCGCCAAACCGCCGCTGCCGGCGCATAAGGGCCTGTTCCGGCGTCCGACGGTGGTCAACAACGTGCTCTCTTTCGCGGCCGTGCCTTTCATCCTGGCGCAAGGCGCCGCGGCTTATGCGAATTTCGGCATGGGCCGGTCGCGCGGCACGATGCCCATCCAGATCGCCGGAAACGTCCGCCACGGCGGCCTTTTTGAGACCGCCTTCGGCCTGACGCTTGGCGAGATCGTCGATGACATCGGCGGGGGCACCGCCTCCGGCCGGCCGGTCCGCGCCGTGCAGTGCGGCGGACCGCTCGGCGCCTATTTTCCGCCGAGCCTCTTCGACACGCCCTTTGATTACGAAGCGTTTACGGCGCGCGACGGGCTCGTCGGCCATGGCGGGGTGGTCGTTTTCGACGACACCGTCGACATGGCCGAAATGGCGCGTTTCGCGATGGAGTTCTGCGCCATCGAAAGCTGCGGCAAGTGCACCCCCTGCCGCATCGGCGCGGTACGCGGCAAAGAGGTCATCGAGCGCATCATGCTCGGCTCCAACGTCGAGGCGAACATAACGCTTTTGGAAGATCTTTGTCAGACGATGAAGTTCGGTTCCCTCTGCGCGCTCGGCGGGTTTGTACCCTACCCCGTTATGAGCGCGCTTCGCCATTATCCCGAAGATTTTCGGCCGCGCGCCGCGGCGGCGGCGGCCGAATAGGAGAACGCCCATGGCTCTCATTCATGAGATCGACTACGGCACCCCCACCGTCAGCTCCGACCAGCGCGTCGAGCTGACGATCGATGGCGCAAAAGTGAGCGTGCCGGCCGGCACCTCGATCATGCGTGCGGCGATGGAGATCGGCAACCACATCCCGAAACTTTGCGCCACAGACTCCGTCGAGGCCTTCGGCTCCTGCCGGCTCTGCCTCGTCGAGATCGAAGGCCGCAACGGAACGCCTGCTTCCTGCACAACGCCGGTTGCGCCCGGCATGGTCGTCCACACCCAGACTCCGCGTTTGAAAGCGCTGCGCAACGGCGTGATGGAACTCTACATTTCCGATCATCCGCTCGATTGTTTGACCTGCGCCGCGAACGGCAACTGCGAATTGCAGACCGAGGCGGGCATCGTCGGCCTGCGTGAGGTGCGCTACGGCTACGCGGGCGAAAACCATCTCGACGATAAGAAGGACCTTTCCAACCCGTATTTTGCCTACGATCCTTCGAAGTGCATCGTCTGCAACCGCTGTGTGCGCGCCTGCGAGGAGGTGCAAGGCACGTTCGCGCTGACCGTCGACGGGCGCGGCTTCGAAAGCCGCATCTCGCCCGGCCAAATGGAGAATTTCTTCGATTCCGAATGCGTCTCGTGCGGCGCCTGTGTGCAGGCCTGCCCGACCGCGACGCTC
>JASHUD010000151.1 GCA_030040215.1 Methylovirgula sp. | reverse complement strand
GTGCGCAAGGTTCTGAAGATCGCCAAGGAGCCGATTTCGCTCGAGACGCCGATCGGCGACGAGGAGGATAGCCATCTCGGCGATTTCATCGAGGACAAGAACGCGATTCTGCCGATCGACGCGGCGATCCAATCGAACCTGCGCGAGACGACGACGCGTGTCTTGGCGTCGCTCACCCCGCGCGAGGAGCGCGTGCTGCGCATGCGTTTCGGCATCGGCATGAACACCGACCACACGCTCGAAGAGGTCGGCCAGCAGTTCTCGGTGACGCGCGAACGCATCCGCCAGATCGAGGCGAAGGCGCTGCGGAAGCTGAAACATCCGAGCCGGAGCAGGAAGCTCAGGAGCTTTTTGGATAATTGAGGGGTTTTGCATGCCAACCGTGCATCGCACGCTGGATCTCGATTCGGATACGGACGCTCGGCTCGCCGCGCTCGCAGCTGAGAGAGGGCAAGATCCCGCAGCCGTGCTGGCGGATGCGCTGATCTTGCTCGACTCTGTCGTGGATGTCGAAGGTCCGGACGTTGAGGAGGATTTGCGGCGTCTTCGCGAGTTTGAAAGGACCGGCGAAGCTATTCCCTGGCAAGAGGTCAAAGCCTGGGTCGAGTCGTGGGGTACTCCCAACGAACTCCCCCGGCCGCAGCCGCGCAAGCTGCGGTGATTCTACTATCGCCTGATGCTCTTTCGGACATCGAGCGCGTTCGCAACTTTCTTGACGATAGAAATCCACGGGCAGCGGTGCGTGCCATGCGCGCGATTTGGGCGGCGCTCAGGATCGTCGAGGTGGCGCCTGGCATCGGGAGACCCACGAAGGACGCTGATATCCGGCAAATCGTCGTTCGCTTCGGCCGGCGTGGTTATATCGTGCGCTATCGGGTTCTTCCGCCCGATGATGCAATCTTGGTCACCCGCATCTGGCACGGTCGCGAGGCGCGCGAATGACGGCTCGCCGGCCGCGAACTAAAATCTGTGCGCACAAGGCTCGTGGCGTGACACGCAGAACCCTCACCCTCGACGAGATGGCGCGGGGCAGGTAGCCTGCGGGCCCGATGGAGCTATTTGCAGCAGCCGGAATCGATCTGCCGCCGGGTGGCAGCGGACACGGCAGACGCGGGATGCCGCGCAGTCTGCGCGTGCCGCTATTCAATTACAAGGTCGTTCAGGCCGCGCGCGAGCGGGCCGCTTTCGCGCCAAGCGCGGAACAGACCGGAGCGGCGCGGGATTACGCGCGCAAAATCAAAGATCCGAGGTTCCTGAAACAAAAAGAAACGGCGGTCCGGCCGCTCTTCATTCAGGATATTTTGCAGACCGTCCTCGGTTACCGCCTCTTCGATCCGGCGCAACCTTATACGCTCAAGCACGAGGAATCGATCCGCACCGGCGCCGTCGATGTCGCCATCGGTCGTTTCAATCGACCGGACGAGCCGGACGAAATCGTCGCGCCGTTCGAGTTGAAGGGGCCGGATACAGTCGATCTTGATCGCGTCATGCCCGGCCGCGGCCGCAGTCCCGTTCAGCAGGCATGGGATTATGCGATCGACGCGCCGGGCTCGCGCTGGGTGCTCGTCTCGAACTGTCTTGAAATAAGGCTCTACGGTTTCGGGCGCGGACGCGATGCCTATGAAGTTTTCGATCTGAGACATCTCGACGACTCTGAAGAACATGCGCGGCTCTGGTTGATCCTCACGGCCGATCGTTTGCTCGGCGGCGCGACCGACCTTCTGCTCCGGGAGACCGACAGCGCCTATAAGGACATTACCGACAAGCTCTATGTCGAATACAAAGCCTTGCGTGACCGTTTGATTGGATTTTTGACCGGCGCCGCCGAAGGGCCGAAACTGGCCGCGCTCGCCGCCATCGAGCCGGCGCAAAAGGTTCTCGACCGCATCCTCTTCATCGCCTTCGCGCAGCGAACCGATCTCCTGCCAGGCCGGTTGCTGGAGGATGCCGCAAAGGATCAGAACAAGTTCGAGCCGCAGCCAATCTGGCAGAACTTTCGCGCGCTTTTCCGCGCCGTGGACCGCGGCAACGAGCGCCTGGCGATCTGGGCCTACAACGGCGGCTTGTTCGCGGAAGACAAAGTTGCCGACACACTGGTCCTGCCGGACCATCTCGCGGTGGAGGTCGCCAAGCTCGGCCAATGGGATTATCGGCGCGAGGTACCTGTCACCATCCTCGGCCATATTTTCGAACAGTCGATCACCGACATCGAGAAGTTGAAGGCCGAAGGCAAAGGCGAGCCGCCGCCCGCCGTTTCGAAACGCAAGCGCGCCGGCATCGTCTATACGCCCGACATGGTGACGCGCTTTCTCGTCGAGCGCACGGTTGCGCTTTCCCTCGACGAGCGCCGCGCCGCGCTCTGGGCCGCGCACGGCATGGACAAGCCCGAGACGGAACGCGAGATCGCCTTCTGGCGGGCCTACCTCGCGGCGCTGCGCGATTTCACGATCCTCGATCCGGCCTGCGGCTCCGGCGCGTTTCTCGTTGCCGCCTTCAATGAGATGGCGCGGCGCTATCGCGACGCGGTGAGCGCCTTGAGCGAGCTCGGCATCGAAATCGACTTCGATATTTTCGACGAGATTATCACCCGGAATTTATACGGCGTCGATCTCAACCCGGAGTCGGTCTAGATCACGCGGCTTTCGCTATGGCTGAAGACGGCGCGCCGCGAGCACCGCTTACAGAATCTCGAAGCGACGATCCAATGCGGCGACAGTTTGATCGACGATCCGGCGTTCACGGAGCGGCCCTTCGATTGGCGTATCGCTTTTCCGGAGGTTTTCTCGCGCAGCGGTTTCGATGTGGTGATTGGAAATCCGCCCTATGTGCGCATGGAGCTGTTGAAGCCGGTGAAGCTGTATCTCGAAGAGCATTACACTGTGTACGATGGATCGGTGGATCTATTCGCTTATTTCTTCGAGCGCGGCGTGCAGCTTTTGAAATTGGGTGGTCGGCTTGGTTATATCTCGT
>JASHUD010000150.1 GCA_030040215.1 Methylovirgula sp. | reverse complement strand
CCGCCCATTTTGCGCATGTCCTGCTCGTGATGCATGGCGGTGATGACGGAGCCCGCCGCAAGGAACAACAGCGCTTTGAAGAACGCGTGCGTGAACAGATGAAAGATGCCGAGCGAATAGCCGCCGACGCCGAGCCCGACGAACATGTAGCCCAGTTGCGAGCAGGTCGAATAGGCGATGACGCGCTTGATGTCGTTCTGCACGAGGCCGACGGTCGCCGCGAAGAACGCCGTCGTCGCGCCGATCACGGTCACGAAGGCGAGTGCCGCCGAAGATTGCTCGAAGAGCGGCGAAAGCCGCGCCACCATGAAAACGCCGGCCGTCACCATCGTCGCGGCGTGGATCAGAGCCGAGACCGGCGTCGGGCCTTCCATCGCGTCGGGAAGCCAGGTGTGGAGCAGGATTTGCGCGGATTTCCCCATCGCGCCCATGAAGAGCAGCAGGCAGGTGATCGTCATCGCGTCCATATCGAAGCCGAAGACATGGATCGTCTTGTGCGCGAGGCCCGGGGCGGCGGCGAAGATCTGATCGAAGGCGACGGAGTTCGTCAGCCAAAAGACCAGGAAAATGCCGAGCGTGAAACCGAAGTCGCCGATGCGGTTGACGATGAACGCTTTGATCGCCGCGGCGTTGGCGGCGGGCCTTTCGTACCAGAAGCCGATCAACAGATAAGATGCAAGCCCGACGCCTTCCCAGCCGAAGAAGAGCTGCACGAGATTGTCGGCCGTCACCAGCATCAGCATCGCGAAGGTGAAGAACGACAGATAGGCGAAGAAGCGCGGCCGCGAATTATCCTCGTGCATGTAGCCTATCGAATAGAGATGCACGAGCGCCGAGACCGTCGTCACGACGAACAGCATCACCACGGTGAGCGAATCGATCCGCAACGCCCAATCCACGTGCAAGGCACCCGAGGTCAGCCAGGTGGTGACGATCTCGACGTCGGCAACCGCGGAGCCTGAGATGAATTCGCCGAAGGCGATCCAGGCGAGCAACATCGAAACGAAGAGCAGGCTCGTCGTGACGATCTCGGACGGACGCGGTCCGATCAACCGGCCGAAAATGCCGGCGATCAGAAAGCCGAGCAGCGGAAGAGCGACAATTGCCTGATACACGCTCAGCCCTTCATCATATTGACGTCTTCCACCGCGATCGTGCCGCGATTGCGGAAGTAGGCGACGAGAATGGCGAGCCCGATTGCCGCCTCGGCCGCCGCAACGGTTAGAACGAACAATGCGTAGATCTGCCCGGTGAGGTCGCCGAGAAACGCCGAGAAGGCGATGAGGTTGATGTTCACCGCAAGCAGGATCAATTCGATCGACATCAGGATGACGATGATGTTCTTGCGATTGACGATGATTCCGGCGATGCCCAGCGTGAACAGGATGGCTGCGACGACGAGGTAATGGCCGAGCGAGATCGACATTTCTCAAACTCCCGCCCGCGAGGGCTGTTTCTTGAGTTCGACCGCGCTCTTGACGGTGCGCTCGTTCTGCAGCTCGATGCTCTGGCGCCTGACACCCTGTTTGTGACGCAGGGTCAGGACGATCGCGCCGATCATCGCGACAAGAAGAATGAAACCGGCCGCCTCGAAGAGATAGAGATATTGCGTGTAAAGTACGCGGCCGAGCGCCGCGGTATTGGAAAGGCCGGGCGGCGCCGGTGTCGTCGCTTGCGCGGCCGCGCCGCCGACGCTCCACGCCCCGACGCAAAAGACCAGCTCGACGAGAACGATGCCGCCGATCGTCGCGCCAATCGGCAGGTTGCGCTGGAAACCTTGCTTCAATTCGGCGAAATCGACGTCGAGCATCATCACCACGAACAGGAACAGCACCGCGACCGCGCCGACATAGACGACGACGAGAATCAACGCCAGAAATTCGGCGCCGAGCAGAATAAAAAGTCCCGCCGCGTTGACAAAAGCGAGAATCAGAAAGAGCACCGAATGAACGGGATTCTTCGCCATAATGACCATGAAGGCCGAAGCGATCATGACGGCCGAGAAGAGATAGAAGAAGAACGCGACGGCGCTCATGGGACGAGCCTCGCTATGCCCTCATCCTGAAGAGCGAGCCGCAGGCTCTCGTTTCGAAGGATGCGGCCCGTGCTTGTTCTTCGAGACGCGCGCTCTGCGCGCTCCTCGGGACGAGGGGATTGGAATGTAATCTCGCTCATTCCCATCACCGATAGGGCGCATCGAGCGCAATGTTGCGGGCGAGCTCGCGCTCCCACCGGTCGCCGTTGGCCAACAGCCGGTCCTTGTCGTAATAGAATTCCTCACGGGTCTCCACCGAAAATTCGGAGTTCGGCCCCTCGACGATGGCATCGACCGGACAGGCCTCCTGGCAGAACCCGCAATAGATGCACTTCACCATATCGATATCGTAGCGCGTGGTGCGCCGCGTGCCGTCGTTGCGGCGCGGACCAGCCTCGATGGTGATCGCCTGCGCCGGACAGATCGCCTCGCAGAGTTTGCAGGCGATGCAGCGCTCCTCGCCGTTCGGATAGCGGCGCAACGCATGCTCGCCGCGAAAACGCGGCGATTGCGGGTTCTTCTCGTGCGGATAGTTGAGCGTCGCCTTCGGCTTGAAGAAGTAGCGCATCGACAGCGCAAAGGCCGCGACGAACTCCTTCAGCAAAAGCGCCTTGGCGGCGGCGTCGACCTTCATTTCTTCCTCACTGCGCCATGACGTTGCCGACGCCGGTGGCTTCCAGCACGGCGGCAACGAGCACGACCATGAATAGAGAGATCGGCAGAAAGACCTTCCAGCCGAGCCGCATCAGCTGATCGTAGCGATAGCGCGGCACGAAGGCTTTTACCATCGCAAATAGAAAGAACAACGCCGAGACCTTGAGGATGAACCAGAGCACGCCGGGCACCCAGGTGAACGGCGCAAAAGGAATGGGCGGGAGCCAGCCGCCGAGGAACAGGATCGTTCCGAAGGCGCACATGGTGACGATCGCCACATATTCCGAGAGCATGAAAAGCAAATATGGCGTCGAGGAATATTCGACCATAAAGCCCGCGACGAGTTCGGATTCGGCCTCGACAAGATCGAACGGCGGCCGGTTCGTTTCGGCGAGCGCGGAGACGAAGAAGACTACGAACATCGGCAGCAGCGGCAACCAATACCAGCCCAAAAGCCCGAAGTGCGTGTCTTGCGCCTTCACGATGTCGCTGAGGTTGAGCGAGCCGGCGCAGAGCAGCACAGTGATGAGAACGAACCCGATCGACACCTCGTAGGACACCATTTGCGCCGCCGAGCGCAGCGCCGCGAGAAACGGGTATTTCGAATTCGACGCCCAGCCGCCCATAATGATGCCGTAGACGGAGAGCGAGGAGATCGCGAAAATGTAGAGCACGCCGACGTTGATGTTGGCGATCGCCCAGCCGTTGTCGAGCGGGATCACCGCCCAGGCGGCGAGCGACAACAGGCCCATGACGAAGGGAGCGAGCAGAAAGACGCCTTTGTTGGCGCCGTCCGGAACGATCGGTTCTTTCAGGACGAACTTGAGCAGGTCGGCGAAACTTTGCCACAGGCCCCATGGACCGACCACGTTCGGTCCGCGCCGCAATTGCACCGCCGCCCAGATCTTGCGGTCGGCATAGAGGATGTAGGCGACATAGATTAGCAGCGCGACGAGCAGCACGACGCTCTTCACCAAGGTCAAGAGAAGCGCGAGAGCCATGTTCATTCCGCCGCCTGTTGGACAAGGTCGCGGGCCAAAGCCGAACATTCGGCCATCACGGCGGAGGCGCGCGCAATCGGATTGGTCATATAGAAATCCGTGATGGGCGAGACAAAAGGCGCCGCGCTCGGCGCGCCGGCAACAACCGCCGCGAGCTTCTCGATGTCCGCCGCTTCGCCCGGCACAATCGCGTCGAGCTTTGCAAAGTGCGGAGCTTGCGCATAAAGCTTGGCGCGCAGCGCATAGAGCGAATCGAAAGGCAACGTCTTGCCGAGCACCGCCGAAAGCGCCCGCAGGATCGTCCAATCTTCGCGCGCATCGCCGGGCGGAAAATTGGCTCGCTCCGCGAGTTGCACGCGGCCCTCGGTGTTGACGTAGAGGCCTGACTTCTCGGTATAGGTCGCACCGGGCAGGATCACGTCGGCGCGATGCGCGCCGCGATCCCCGTGCGTTCCCTGATAGATCACGAAAGCCCCGGGTGCGACGTCGATCTCGTCGGCACCGAGGTTGAAGAGCACATCGAGCGCACCCTCCTTTGCCATGTCGGTTGCATCAAGTCCGCCGCGCCCCGGCACGAAACCGAGGTCGAGACCACCGGCGCGCGCCGCCGCGGTGTGCAGGATCCCGAAACCGAGCCAGCCGGGCTTGATGCAGCCCAGCGATATGGCCGCCTTGGCGGCCTGCGCGAGAATTGCCAACCCGTCGGGCCGGACGAGCGCGCCTTGTCCGAGGAGCAGCATGGGCCGCTCCTTCTGCGCGGGCGGGTGATCGACGAAACGCGCCAGCGTCTCCGGCCCTGCGCCGAGATAGTTGTACTCGTAGGTGAGATCGGCCTGCTCGCCGATGACGCCCAAGAGCAGATTGCCTTTCAGCCAGCGTTCGCGGATGCGGGCGTTGAAGACCGGCGCTTCGCGGCGCGGATTGGAACCGATGATCATGATCGCATCGGCTTCTTCGATGCCGGCGACGGTCGGATTGAAGAGATAGCTGGCGCGGCCGAACTTCGGATCGAGCTTCGTGCCGTCCTGGCGGCAATCGAGCGAAGTGCTCCCCAAACTTTCCATCAAGAGTTTCAGCGCGAACATCTCTTCGATCGCGCAGAGATCGCCGGCAATCGCGCCGATCCGTTCCGGCCGCGTCGCTTTTAGCTTCGCGGCGATGGCCTCGAAGGCCGTGTTCCAGGTGGCCGGCACGAGCTTGCCGTTTTCGCGCAGATAGGGCCGATCGAGGCGACGCGTCTTCAGTCCGTCGACGATCTGCCGCGTCTTGTCCGAGATCCATTCCTCATTCACCGCATCGTTGGTGCGCGGCAGGATGCGCATCACCTCGCGGCCCCGGCTATCGACGCGGATCGCGGATCCGAGCGCGTCCATCACGTCGATCGAATCGGTCTTGGCGAGTTCCCAGGAGCGCGCCTTGAACGAATAGGGCTTCGGCAGCAGCGCGCCGACCGGACAGAGATCGGCGACGTTGCCTTGCAGCTCCGAGGTCATGGCGGTCTCGAGATAGGTCGTGATCTCCATGTCTTCGCCGCGCCCGATCGCGCCCATGTCGCCGGTGCC
>JASHUD010000149.1 GCA_030040215.1 Methylovirgula sp. | reverse complement strand
GATCCGTTCTTCAACATCAACACGCCCGACGATCTCGTCGCGGCAGACCGCATGCTAGGCGATCGCAACGGCATTATACCCTGATGTGAAATACATGGACGCCGCCATGCTCCGCGCTATGTTCGACTGCGCCGCCCATTTCCCGGGCCAATTGGACGATGTCTATCGGCGCGAGCGGATCGGGTGCACTCGACGATCAACAGATCGCCCGGGCGCAGCCGGCGCAGCGCCTTGCGGGTGCGCAGAACGGGCAGCGGGCATTCGAGCCCTTTGAGATCGAGATGCGTGCCGCTTATCAGCATGAAGGTGAACCATGCGCGTGATTGGGCTTTCAGGATGGAGCGGCGCGGGAAAGACGACCTTGATCGTCAAGCTTATCCCGGCGCTCAACGCGCACGGGTTCAGTGTTTCGACCCTCAAACACGCGCATCATGCTTTTGATATCGACAAACCCGGCAAGGATTCCTATCAGCATCGCGAGGCGGGCGCCACGGAAGTCCTCGTCGCCTCCGCCAATCGCTGGGCGTTGATGCACGAATTGCGCGGCGTGCCCGAACCTTCGCTTGCCGAACTGCTGATCGAGCTTACGCCGGTCGATTTCGTCATTGTCGAGGGCTTCAAGGCCGACGCGCACGCCAAACTCGAAGTGCACCGCGTCGCCAACGGCAAGCCGTTCTTGTTTACCGAAGATCCAAATATCAAGGCGTTCGTCGGCGATATTGCCGATCCCGCCGCGGTGCTGCCGCCGCATATGCCGCACGCGCATCTCGACGATGTCGATGCAGCCGTTGCATTGGTTCTAAAGTTCGCCTCTCCAGTAGGCGCGACACTGCGTGCGCTCGAAACTCGCGGCTGAATGTCATTCGGCGCGGGATCCTTAAATCCCGCGCCGAAAGTGCTTGAACCAACGCTGTCAGCGCTAGAACAGAGCCGCCGCCTTCGCCAAGGCGATGTAGAGGCCAATGAGGAAGGGGACGCCGACCCAGAGCCAAGCCAGAACACCGAGGGCACCGAATTGGCCGCGCGCTGCCTTTTCGGCATTCGCCGCGACACGGTCTTCGCGCAACAGCGCCCGTTCGTGCGCGGCTTCGTCATCGCTCATCAAATGCTTGTCATGCACCGGTTTGACGAAGAAGTTGCATACCAAACCACAGAATAACAGGAAAGCCATTATGTACAATGTGATGTCATAGACGCGGGTATGTGGGACGCCGTGATTGATCTGGAACTGACGCAGATTGGCGATCAGGAAAGGACCGGCCACGCCTGCCGCCGACCATGCCGTGATCAGGCGCCCATGAATGGCGCCGACCATCTGCGGGCCGAAAATGTCGGCGAGATAGGCGGGCACCGTGGAGAATCCACCGCCATACATGCTGATGATGATGCAGATCGACGCCACGAACAACGCCGCCAATCCGAGGTGACCCCAGGTGGGCAGCAGGCTGTAGAGAACAATCCCGATCACAAAGATCGAGTAATACATGTTCTTGCGACCGATCTTGTCCGACAGCGAAGCCCAGAAGATGCGCCCCAGCGAGTTGAACAGGCTGATCAAGCCGACAAGACCCGCCGCCGCCGCGGCGATCGCCGCGGTCTGCGCCGCGCTCAAGGCTGTAGCGGACTGCGCGCCGACCAATTTGGCGCCGAATATGTCGGTCAACATCGGACTTGCCATGGAGATCACGCCGATGCCGGCGGTGACGTTCAGGCACAGCACCCCCCAAATCAGCCAGAACTGTGGGGTCTTCCAGGCGCGGTCCAAGTGAACATTGCCGCTGGTGATCATGCCCTTGCCAGCATTTGCCGTAGTTGGCTCATAACCGACCGGATACCAACCCGTGGGCGGCACGCGGAAACCAAGAGCTCCTAGGCTCATGGCAATAAAATAGATCACGCCCAAGATCATCAGCGTATGTGCGACATCGAGCATGCCGGGATTGCCCAAATGGTGCATCAGCCAGACCGCGAGGGGTGCGCCGATCATCGCTCCGCCGCCGTAGCCCATGATTGCGAAGCCGGTAGCCATGCCACGGCGGTCGGGAAACCATTTGATCAGGGTCGATACTGGCGTGATATAGCCGAGACCCTGGCCGATGCCGGCGAAAACCGCCGCCAGATAGATCAGCCATAGCTGGTGGATCGAAACGCCGAAACCGACCACAATCAGACCGCCGCCCCAACAGAGCGCCGCAATGATGCCCGCCTTGCGCGGGCCGGCGTGCTCAAGCCAACCGCCCCAAATGGCGGCAGAAATGCCGAGCACGGCGATGAAGATCTCGAAGACGGGCGTGACGGTCGGAATCGACCAGTTGCAATTCGTCGTGACCAATTGACCGAAGAAGTCCTGGCCGGCGCAGGAGGCTGGCGCGTTTTGAATGAGGCGCGCCATCGGCTTCCAGAACACCGACATGCCGTAGGCCATACCGATGCTGAGATGGATCGCGAGCGCCGCGGGCGGAACAAGCCAGCGATTGAATCGCGGACCTGCTACGATATGGTCGCGATCAAGAAAACTCGCGCCCGCCACAGGCGTACCAGCGGTGGAACCATACGTGCCCATAGCGCCTCCCAATTTAACATTTTCGTGACAGCGTGGCTTTGCGCACGCTTTCTCTCGCCAGTCATCGGGAGATGACCATCCCTGTTAAACTGCACATTTGAGCTATGTCCGGCAAGACTTAATCGCCGTCGCGGGTCAGCGGCGTGTAAGAAAGGCGGATGCGCGGCATGATATAGGAGAAAATTCTCCGCGATCGGCCCGGCCCGCAGATTCTACATCAGAGCATCGGTTCCGCGCGTGGGGAGAAAAAGCCTAGGGCAAGGAGCTAATGCTAAGCTCGTTTCGCCGCCACCTTTTTGCCCGGCGCCGCTCCGACTCGGCGGCCCGCGCGGCGCAAAGCCCCTCGATCTTTCTGGGCGTCAGCCAGCAAGTGTTCCATTTGAGAGATGGGCGCGTCGACGGCATCTCGCGCGGCACGCTCAATGTCGCGATAGAGGGTCATGACCTCGCGTCCAAGTTCGGTGACTTGAGCGCGCCCATCTCGCCTGCCGCCAAGCCTGGTTGCGACCACAGGCGCATGGAACGCGCGGTTCATCGCGTCGACGAGCAACCACGCACGCCTGTAGGACATATCCATGGCGCGGCCGGCAGCCGAGATCGAGCCGGTTTTAGCAATGTGCTCAAGCAAATCGATTTTGCCGGGACCAAGGCCGGGCGCGGCATCGAAGTGCAGGCGCAAAACCAAGCGCGTCATGACGCCACAATAGCAGAATCTGGCGCCATTCGCATCGGTTCCCCCCTTGTCAGTCAGTATATTCGGCCATATACACTGACGAACAATCGCTTGGGGCAATCGCCCCGGAAATAGGGAGGTTCCGTTGGCTAAAATTATTGTAGTTCTCTATGATGATCCGGTTGACGGGTATCCGAAGAGTTATGCCCGCGATGGCATTCCCGAGATCAAGTCCTATCCCAACGGCCAGACGGCTCCCACTCCGCAAAAGATCGATTTCAAGCCCGGCGAACTGCTTGGCTGCGTCTCTGGCGCGCTGGGCTTGAAAAAATGGGCGGCCGACAACGGCCATACGCTCGTCGTCACTTCCGACAAGGACCGCGCCAACTCGACCTTGGACCGCGAGTTGCCGGATGCGGAAGTCGTGATTTCGCAACCGTTCTGGCCCGCTTACATGACGGCGGAGCGGATCGCGAAGGCGAAGAAGCTCAAGCTGATCATCACCGCGGGCATCGGTTCGGACCACACCGACATTGAAGCCGCCAACAAGCACGGCGTCACGGTGGCCGAGGTCACCTTTTCGAACAGCATCAGCGTGGCCGAGCATGTGGTCATGATGATCCTTGGCCTCGTGCGCAATTACATCCCGTCGCACGATTGGGTGACCAAGGGCGGCTGGAACATCGCCGACTGCGTCGAGCGCGCCTATGATCTCGAGGGCATGCATGTCGGCATTATCGGCGGCGGACGCATTGGCACTGCGGTGATGCGGCGACTGAAGCCATTCGACGTCAAGCTCCATTACACCGACCGCTACAGGCTTCCTGCCGATGTGGAAAAGGAGCTCGGTGCGACTTTCCATCAAGATAGAGAAAGCCTGCTCAAAGTCTGCGATGTCGTGTCGCTCAACTGCCCGCTCCATCCTGAGACCGAGAACATGATCAACGCGCAGATGATCTCGAAGATGAAGCGCGGCGCCTATCTGGTGAACACCGCGCGCGCGAAACTCGTGGACCGCGACGCGATCGTGAAAGCGCTGGAGAGCGGCCAGCTTGCGGGCTATGCTGGCGACGTCTGGTATCCGCAGCCGGCGCCGAAAGATCATCCCTGGCGCACCATGCCGCATGAGGGCATGACGCCGCATACATCCGGCAGCACGCTCTCCGCGCAAGCACGCTACTCTGCCGGGACGCGGGAAATCCTGGAGTGCTTCTACTCCGGGCGCCCAATCCGCGAGGAATACCTGATCGCGAAAGGGGGCCATCTGGCGGGTGCCGGCGCGCATTCCTATAGCGTGCGTTGATGGAACCAGCCGCGGGCTCGCGAAGGAGAGGATTGCGCGGCCGCTGAAATGCAGCGGCGCTTCGAGACGGAATTGCGACGGCGGCCAGGCGGCACTGCCTGCTGCCCTCGTTTCAGCCGCGCAGCGAGAAGCTCCTGGCGACGGCGGCGGCGTGGCGCGCCGTCGCAACGCTCACCTTGCCGTGCGCCTCGAGCGATCGCAGCGCCGCGAAGAGTCGCGGCGTGCCCTCTTGAAACGCAAGATCCGCATCCCCGTCGCGTTCGCCGAGCGCGGCGCGGAGCGCGGCGAGCTCGTCGTCGGTGCCGCCTTGTTGCAACGCGAGCATCAAGGCAAGCGCGCCTTTGTGATCGGGCGCTTGCCCGCGCGCGATGCGATAAAGGTTCACGAAGCGTTTGACAGCGCGCGGCGAGCCGCCCGCCAAAGGCGCCAGCGCCGCGAGCAGACTCGATTCCGCACTCGACATCGACCAGTCGGTGCGTACGGTATCCGCCGGCTCTTCGGCGCCAGGCTTGCCGATAATCTGCGCAACGTAGGCGGCGTGGTCGGAAGCTTCGACGGCATCGATGCGAAACGGCACTTGGACCCACTTCTCAAGCGCCGCGCCATCGGCTCGGATTCGCGCCGGATCGGCCGCGATCAACGTTACGATTCCGGCATTGGCAAAGGCGCGGTGCACCGTTTCGAGGAGCGGCCGGATCCTTTCTTGCGGTAGAGCATCGATCTCATCGAGCGCCACGACCAGCCGCTGTGGCACCGAATTCAGACCGGGCGTGCCGGCGCGCCGAACACCTTGCAGGAAAGCGCCGAGCGCGGCGAAGAAACGATCCGCCTGCCCTTTCGGCGTCGTGTCGGCGAATGGCGAAGGCTCTGCCTCGGCGCGGCCCGACGCCCCGGCCCGGCGATCCGCTTCGGCGGCGCGCCGGGCGGCAAGTTCCACGTCGGCTTCCAACCCGTCGACCCGGCGCATCTGGTGCGCATAAAGCCCGTCGAGCGCACGGCGCCGCTCCGCGACATCGCTCCCGAGCAAGCTTACGCCATGAAACAACGGCCGCAGCAGCCGAACACCGCGCCAAAGATTGGCAAATAAAGCAAGCGCCACGCCAGCGTAAGCGAGTTTCGCGGCAAGCGTCAGCCAGCCGATATGCGCTTCGATCGCCCCGGCGAGCGAACCGAGCCCCTGGTTGGGGCCGCGCATCCAGGCGAGCCAACTCGCCGCGTCGGCGAAGGCGCTATCGAGGCCGATGCCGATAAGCGCGAGGATCGCGGCGGTAACGAGCAGCCGCGTCTGCCCCTTGAATGCCCAGAAGGCGCGCAGCGCCCCGCCGAACCGTCCCGTCGGGCCGCCCGAACCGGCGATGTCGCGGACCATGGATTTATAATTGGCGATCGGGTCGCCGCTGATGCCGAAGCTTTCGAGCCGGCTCTCGAATTTGGCGCGAT
>JASHUD010000148.1 GCA_030040215.1 Methylovirgula sp. | reverse complement strand
CAGCCCGGCAATCTCGCGACGAACATCCGCGTGGCGTGAGCTTCTGCGGGGCGCCAGGGCCGCTAAATTCGCCTCTCCCCGCCAAAATCCGCAAGACGCCGCGCGAATCCCCCGCTTTTTGCGGCTTGACGCCAAGCCTATAGAGTAGTCTATAAATTTGATGGACTAGTCATATTTTCGTCACGGGACCGGGGCTTCCGGGCGGACGAGAATTGGCAGGGGCGGTCACCATGCGCGATATACCGCAATCGCAGCCACGCCGTTTCGATCGGCTGATAACCCGGATTCCCTGGGTCAATCTGGTCGGGGTCGCGGCCGTTTTCATCGCCGCTACCCTGGTCACGGTCAAGAATCTCCAGGGCGACACCTCGAACCAGATCTTGAACGTCTCCTACGACCCGACGCGCGAACTCTACGCGGCGCTGAACCAGCAATTCGTGGCGCAATATCAAAAAGCCGCCGGCATCAAAGTCAGCATCAAGCAATCGCATGGCGGATCGTCACGCCAGGCCCGCAGCGTCATCAGCGGCGAACAGGCGGCAGATGTCGTGACGCTCGCGCTCTATACCGACGTCGACGCGCTCCGCAAGCGCGGGCTCATTCCGGCCGGCTGGTCGAAGCGCTTGCCGAACAATTCCGAACCCTACACTTCGACGATCGTCTTCGTCGTCCGCAAAGGCAATCCGAAACATATTCACGATTGGCCGGATCTCATCAAAGGCGATGTCGCGATCATCACGCCCAATCCGAAGACTTCCGGGAATGGCAAATTAAGCGCTTTGGCGGCTTGGGGCGCGATCGTCACGCGCGGCGGCAGCGAGGATGACGCGCGCGCCTATCTCAAGGCCTTCTACCAGCACGTCGCGGTCCTCGATACGGGCGCACGCGGCTCGGCCACCACGTTCGCGGTCGAGAACATCGGCGACGTGCATTTGACCTGGGAGAACGAGGCGCTGCGCGAAGTCGCCGCCGACAAGGACGAACTTGAACTCGTTTACCCGCCGACCAGCATCCGCGCCGAACCGGCCGTAGCCTGGGTCGACGCCAATGTCGCGCATAGGAAGACCGCGGCGTACGCCAAAGCTTATCTCGAATTTCTGTTCACCGATGCCGCGCAGGAAACGATCGCCAAGTTCGGCTATCGGCCGATCAAGCCGGAGATCCTGGCCAAACATGCCGATCGCCTGCCTCCCATCCATCTCTTCCCGATCACCGCCATCGCCAAGGACTGGGACGACGCGCAACAGAAATTTTTTGCCGACAACGGCATCATCGATTCCGTTTGGACGCCCAAGACAAACTAGGTTTGCGAACGCCCACGCTCCGGCGCGTGGATGACGGCGAAGGAGGGAATATGAGCCTTGTCACATCTTATGATTGGGACAAAGGACGCCGCGATCTCTTGGCCGGCCTCACCGTCGCCGCCATCTCTCTGCCGCAAGGAATGGCCTACGCGCTCATCGCCGGCGTCGACCCGAAGTTCGGCCTTTACTCGGCGATCGTCGTCACTGCCGTGGCTTCGATCTTCGGCTCGTCTTCATACCTCATCAATGGACCAACCAGTGCGATTTCGCTGCTCGTCTTCAGCTCGCTCGCCTTTCTCGATCCCGAAGACCGCTTCAGCGTTTACCAGGCTCTGTTCTTGCTCGGCATCATGGCCGGTACGATCCAGATCGGCATCGCGGTCTTTAAGCTCGGCGACCTCACGCGTTACATTTCGGAATCGGTGATTCTCGGCTTTATGACCGGCGCCTCGTTTCTTCTGGCGGTCGGCCAAATCGGCAACGCGCTCGGCGTCCACGATAAGGGCACCGGGCATATGAATGTCCTGCATCGGCTTTGGCTGACCCTCACGCAGAGCGACCCCTTCAATCTGAAAGCGCTCTTTATCACCGCCGCGACGGTGGTGCTGGCGCTTGCATTCCGCAGGATCGTGCGCCGCTACAAGCTGCCGCAGATGGACATGCTGGCGGTTCTCATCCTCATGTCCCTCGTCGCTTACTTCGCCGGTTGGACGGAGCCTGGCATCGGCGGCAAGACGGCGGTAGCGATCGCCGGCAAGGTTCCGGCGAGCCTGCCCGTGCCATACATTCCCGAGATCAAATTCGGCTGGATCGCGGACTTGTCGACGAGCGCGCTCGCAATCGCTTTTCTTGGCCTGATCGAGGCCCTTTCGATCGCCAAGTCGATCGCCAATGAGACGCGGCAGAAGCTCGACTATAACCGCCAGTGCCTGGCCGAAGGCCTCGCCAATCTGACCGGCGGGTTCTTCCAATGCTTGCCCGGTTCGGGCTCGTTGTCGCGGTCGGCGATCAATTTTCAGGCCGGCGCGGCGACGCGGTTCTCCGGCATCGTCACGGCCGCCACGGTCGCCGTCGCCGTGCTCATCTTCGCGTCTTTGACCCGCTACATTCCTAAGCCGGCTTTGGCGGGTCTTTTGCTCATCACCGCGGCGCGGCTGATCGATCTCAAAAGGCTGCGCTACACGTTGCGCGCATCCGGCTATGATGCCGGCCTTGTTCTCGTCACCGCAGTTACCGCGGTGGCCATCGATATCGACGTCGCGGTTCTCGTGGGCGTCGGCTTGTCGATCCTCCTCTTCGTGCCGCGCGCCGCGAAACTAAAGGCCGCCGAACTCTTCGTGACCGAAGAACGCGTGGTCCGCGAGCGGCTTCATTCCGATCCGCCGTGCGCGGCAGTGATCCTCTACGATCTCGAAGGCGAGCTGTTCTTCGGCGCCGCGCCCGAACTCGATCGCTATCTGGACATCTTGAAAAAGCGGCTGCAGCTGCAGGGAATCAAGTTCATTGTCCTGCGGCTGAAGCGGGTGCGCAATCCGGACGTCGTTTGCCTCGAACGCATCGAACATTTCTTGCACGATGCGGAAGCGCACGGCGTCACCGTGCTGCTGGCCGGCGTCCGTCCGGACTTTTTAAAGGCCATCAAGAACCTCGGCTTTGATGCCTGGTTCCCCGCCGATCAAGTGTTCCCCGAAGAGGATGAGGACTACTCGGCGACGTTGAGAGCCGTGCGTTACGCCTATAAACTGCTGGGCGACGCGAATACATGCCCGCATTGCGCTTCAGCCAAAGAGGCCGAACGCGTCAACCCCGAGCTCTACTATCTGGTTTGACCGCGCGGGCGGATCGGCGTTCCTGATGCGCGCGTTCGGGTCTTGGAGCGGGCGAAGGGAATCGAACCCTCGTATGCAGCTTGGGAAGCTGCCGTTCTGCCATTGAACTACGCCCGCATCCGAACTCTGATTCATAAAACATGAAGAAAGCGCGATCAAGAACGGCGCGCACGCGCCGCTTGCAAGAGGTGCCGCACGAAGCTGCGCTTTAGCGCATGCGGAAATGTTTCGAAAGTTTCAGGCCTTGGCCCTGATAATTCGATGCGCCGCCAGCGCCATAAAGAACATCCGGCGCCTCGGCCATTTTCTCGAAAACGAGCCGGCCGATCACCTGGCCGTCTTCGAGGATGAACGGCACTTCGTGGCTGCGCACTTCGAGCACGGCGCGGCTGCCCGGAAGGCCGCTTTCGGTAAACCCGAAGCCGGGATCGAAGAACCCCGCGTAATGGACGCGGAACTCCCCCATGGCCGGATCGATCGGCACCATCTCGGCGGCGAGATCGGGCGGGATGTGCAGCTTTTCCTGCGAAGCGAGAATATAAAATTCGTCGGGATCGAGAATGAGCCGTTGGTCGGAACGGGCATAGACCGGCTCCCAAAAATCCGCTGCGTCATAGGCGGCGACGGCATCGACGTCGATGATGTCGGTATGTTTCTGCGCCCGGTATCCGACGATCTTGCTCTCCAGCGTCGCATCGCTCAAGGCGACGCGCAGCACCAGGCCGCCGCGCAGATTCAACTCGCCGTCGACGAGCGGCATCTGCTGGTGGCGCCTGCGTAAATCGCGGTCGTCGACGGCGAAGTCGGTGCGTTGCAGCTGTTGCGAATTGAGCCGCCGGAAGCGGATCTGGTTCAGCTTCGAGCCTTCGCGCACCCGCACGCTGAAGCTGCGCGGCGAAACCTCCGCGTAAAGCTGTCCGCAATAGCCCGGCTCTGTGACATCAAAGATTTCGCTGCGGTCGGTGATCAAACGCGTGAAGATATCGAGCCGCCCGCTGGAGCTCTTCGGGTTGGCGGTGGCGGAAATGCTAATCGGCAGAGCGAGCGTTTCGAGCAGCGGGATGACATAGACGCAGCCGCGTTCCAGCACCGCGCCTCGGCCTTTGAGGTTGATCTCGTCGGGCTTCAAGACCCTAAGCTGCTCTTCGACGCTGCGGCTCTTGCCCGGCAGGAAACTCGCCCGCACCCGGTAGGCGCGCGGCCCAAGCCGCAAGTCGAGGCTGGCGGGCTGCAGTTGCGAAGCCTCCACATCGCTGAGAATGCGGATGAGATTGCGCCGCAGCATGAGCTCGATCTTGTCGCGGCCAAGCAGCCCGAAGGCGTTGCCGAAAAGCCGCGAAGCGTTCTCGTCTTCGAGGGGGAGAGAGCTCGATTGCATGTTCCAACGCAACTTGAGGTTCTACCGAGAAGATAGGCCCGGAGGAACCGATTATGGCGTTGCCGATGCGACAGCCAACAGGTTTTCCGCTTGAGGTGAGGCGCGCCAGGGTTTATGCAGAACTTACGTGGTCATTTGGGCCGGCCGGCTTGCCGCCACGTTAAACAAGGGACTAAAAGGGCCGTGGTATCGCCCTCCCCTATTTTCCGGCCGGCGGCGGCTCTGCCTGGGCCGGCAGAAATGGAGGAGTAAAGATGGCGAAGCACCCGAGCCACGATCCAAAGACCTGGCGGGAAGCAACCAAGCTCGTCCACGGCGGCGTGCTGCGCTCGCAATTCGGCGAAACCTCGGAAGCGCTCTTTCTCACCCAAGGCTTCGTTTACGACACCGCCGAGGCGGCAGAGGCGCGTTTCAAGGGTGAAGCGCCGGGCTTCGTCTATTCGCGCTATTCCAATCCGACGATCGCCATGTTCGAGGAACGCATGTGCCTGCTCGAAGGCGCCGAGGCGGCGCGCGCCACGGCGAGCGGCATGGCGGCGGTAACCGCCGCTTTGATGGGGCAGCTCAAGGCCGGCGATCATGTCGTCGCGGCGCGGGCGCTGTTCGGAGCTTGCCTTTATGTCGTCGAGGACCTGCTGCCGCGGTTCGGCGTGGCCTCGACCTTGGTCGACGGCACCGACCTCGACCAATGGCGGCGCGCCGTGCGCAAGGAGACGAAAACCTTCTTTCTCGAGACGCCGACCAATCCCCGTCTCGAAGTTTACGACATTGCTGCGATCGCCGAAATCGCGCATCGAGCCGGCGCGACGCTCGTCGTCGACAACGTTTTCGCCTCGCCGATTCTGCAAAAGCCGTTGCAGCATGGGGCCGATTGTACCGTCTATTCGGCGACCAAACATATCGACGGCCAAGGCCGATGTCTGGGCGGCGTAATTCTGGCCAGCCGCGCGTTCATCGACACGCACATCCACAATTTCCTGCGCCAAACCGGTCCCGCCCTTTCACCTTTCAACGCTTGGGTCTTGCTGAAATCCCTGGAGACGTTGCCGCTGCGCGTCGAGCAGCAGGCGCGCAACGCTCAAAAGATCGCCGCGGCGCTCGCCGGCCACCCCGCAATCCAACATCTCGCCTACCCCGGGCTTGCCAGCCATCCGCAAGCCGAAATCGTCCGCCGCCAGATGACGGGCGGCGGCACGCTCGTCGCATTTGCGGTGCACGGCGGCAAACGCGCCGCCTTCGCCTTCGCCAATGCCTTGTCGATCATCAAGATCTCCAACAATCTCGGCGACGCCAAAAGCATTCTCACCCACCCCGCGACCACCACGCACCAGCGCCTGACGCCGGAGGCGCGCGCCGCCTTGGGCATCGGCGACGGGCTCGTGCGGCTTTCGGTAGGGCTCGAGGACGCCGACGATCTTATCGACGATCTTCGCCGGGCACTGGCCGCCATAGACCGGACGCATCTTGCGGCGGAATGAACGCACTGCCGTAGATTCCTTAACTATCGCTGCTAAGGCGCGCTTAGGGCTGATCGTCGAGCCCCGGGATCCAATCGGCCGCCGCCTTTTTTCTGCAAGGAATCATCAAGATCTCGACCCGAAAATAGGGGTCGGGATCCATGATGAATTGGAAATTTCCTAGTCTGCTCGTTTGCGTGCTTCTGCCGTTGTCGGTGGCTGCGTCGGTTGCCGACACCGCGCCGGACATCGCCTCGCTGCGCGCCAAATATCTGCGCACGGATCCGATCCCCTATCCGGACGACGATCCTTACTCGGCGGCGAAGGCCAAGCTCGGCCATACGCTGTTCTTCGATCCGATCTTCTCGGCCTCGGGGACGATTTCCTGCGCAAGTTGCCACAAGCCGGATAGGGGCTGGGAGGACGGTTTGCCTTTGGCCGTGGGCGACGCGCGCCATTCCCTCAAATTGAAGACCCCGACGCTGCTCGACGACGCGTGGCTCGATCGTCTCGGCTGGGACGGAAGGTTCCACAGCCTGGAACAGGTCACTTTCGCGCCGATCGTCGCGAATGGAAATATGGACATGTCGGAAGTGGGCGTCGAGACGCGCCTCGCTTCGATTCCGCAGTACGTTCAGGACTTCTCCGCCGCCTTCGGCGATGCGGCAATCACCCGCAAGCGCATCGAAATGGCGATGGCGACCTATGAACGCTCGATCGTCTCGACCGAGGCGCCTTTCGACCGCTGGGTCGAGGGCGACGACAACGCCATCAATGCCTCGGCGAAACGCGGTTTTGCGATTTTCAACGGCAAAGGGCGCTGCAACGAGTGCCACAGCGGCTGGGCGTTTACCGACGGTTCTTTCCACGACATCGGGGTCGCCAAAGACGACGATATCGGCCGCGGCCGGCTTTTCCCGACGTCCGTCAAGCTTCGCCATGCGTTCAAGACGCCGACGTTGCGCGACGTAACGTTACGCGCTCCTTACATGCACGACGGCTCGGTGCCGACTCTCGAAGCCGTCATCGATCTCTACGACAAGGGTGGGGTCGACCGGCCGAGCCGCGCCGAAGTCATCAAACCGCTGCATCTCTCGGGGCAGGAGAAAGCGGATCTCCTCGCCTTCCTGCAAACGCTGACCGGAAAGCCGCAGCACGTCGACGCACCGACGCCGCCGCGCTAGCGTTCAGCAAACGCGGGGAAGAAGAGTGCCGAGCAGAGTGAGCCCGGAGACGAACAGCGTGCCGCCCCATTGCTCGAACTTCACGCAATAAAGGGGCATGCGCTGCGCCGCACAAGCGAGGCTCGTGCCGGCGACCAAACTCATCAGACTCAAGGCGAGGATCATTGGCATCCCTCTCGAATTCGTGCCTTGAGCGTAAGAGCGAAGGGCTTGCCAATTCCTTGCCGGAAGGCGACGGCGCGGAGCGTTCAGCGGGATTGTGCAAGAAAGGTTAATGGATGCGATTCTCATGAGTTTGATTAACCAAATATTAGGATTGGCAAAGACAGTTAGTTAAATTTCTACTAAATTTACCCCTGCCCAAGATGCGGGGGTAAGTAATGCGTAACTGTAAAAGCTGGCGGCGCCCTGCCGCCGTGGCGGGATTTGCGCTCGGATTGAGTTTCCTGTTTTCGGAGCAAGCGAGCGCGCACATCAAATGGTTCTGCGCCTACAACGTCGCCGGACAGCCGCGCGGGCTTGAAAACGTTCTCTGCCCGGATTTCGAACTGTTAACCGGTTCGGCGCTGCTGATGCTGCTCTCCGGTTATCTTGTCGAGGTGAGCATGATCGGCGCGGCCCTGCAGGCCGCGCTGAACCGGGTAACGAGCGGGCTGCGCGACAATAGCGAAGTTATCATGCGCGCCACCTGCGGCTTCTTCTTCGTCGCGCTATGGACGAAGGGCGGCATCATCCTGACGCCCGAACTGATCACCACCTCGCCGGCCATCCCTTGGATCCAGCTCGGTTTGGCGGCTTGTCTCATCTGGC
>JASHUD010000147.1 GCA_030040215.1 Methylovirgula sp. | reverse complement strand
ATGCCCGGCATGCTGCCGGTCATCAATGCCGAGTGCGTCGCCCAGGCGGTGCGCAGCGGCCTCGGCCTCAAGGCCAAGATCAATCTGCGCTCGCACTTCGACCGCAAGAACTATTTCTATCCGGACCTGCCGCAAGGCTACCAGATCTCGCAATACAAGGATCCGCTGGTAGGCGAAGGCGTCGTTGTCGTCGACGTATCGCCGAGCGAACGGATCGAGGTCGGAATCGAGCGTCTTCACCTTGAACAGGACGCCGGCAAATCGCTGCACGATCAGTCGGCGACCGAGTCCTTCGTCGACCTCAACCGTTGCGGCGTCGGCCTCATGGAAATCGTCTCGAAGCCCGATATCCGCTCGGCCGAGGAGGCCAAAGCCTACGTGACGAAGCTCCGGACGATCCTACGCTACCTCGGCACCTGCGACGGCAATATGGAGGAAGGCTCGCTGCGCGCCGACATCAACGTCTCGGTGCGCCGGCCTGGGGAGCCGTTCGGCACCCGCTGCGAAATCAAGAACGTCAATTCGATCCGTTTCATCGGTCAGGCGATCGAGGCGGAAGCGCGCCGCCAGATCGGCGTTCTGGAGGACGGCGGTACGATCGAACAGGAAACGCGGCTGTTCGATCCCAACCGCGGCGAGACGCGCTCGATGCGCTCCAAGGAAGAGGCGCACGACTACCGCTATTTCCCCGACCCCGATCTTTTGCCGCTCGAGCTCGACCAGGCCTATGTCGACCGACTTGCCGCCGAGCTTCCCGAACTGCCGGACGCCAAGAAGGCACGGTTCATCGCCGAATACGGCCTACCTCCCTACGACGCCGGCGTGCTCGTCGCCGACAAAGAAACGGCCGATTATTTCGAAGCGGTCGTCGCCCACGCCGGCAAGCGCCGCGATCCGAAGGCCGTCGCCAATTGGATCACCGGCGACGTCGCGGCCTACGCGAACTCGGTCGGCCTCTCCGTGCCGCAGACCCATTTGAAGCCCGCGCAGATCGCCGAGCTCGTCGATCTCATCGCCGAAGGCACGATCTCCGGCAAGATCGCCAAAGATCTGCTGCTGGTTCTCATTGAGGAGGAGAGGGGCGCCGATCCGCGCGCCGTGGTCGAGGCGCGCGGCATGCAACAGGTCACCGATCTCGGGGCGATCGAGGCGGCGGTCGATGCGATCATCGCCGCCAATCCGGAGAAAGTCGCGCAAGCGCGGGCCAAGCCTTCGATGCTCGGATGGTTCGTCGGGCAAGTGATGAAGGAGACCGGCGGCAAGGCCAATCCGCAGGCCGTCAATGCGCTTCTGCGGACGAGACTCGGCATCTGAGCGGCTTCGCGAATCAGCAAGCGATTCGCTCGATTCGCATTTTGGGGCTCGTCCAAGCCCTGCGCGGCGGCATTTACGCTAGTTTTTGGGTTGTCCCACAAAAAAATTTTTAAGGCCGCAAGCCACCGCGGCGACCTTCGGAATGTGCCGCGCCAATCCGTCGATCGAAGCCTCGGCGCGCGGCACGAAGATGCAGATCGCAATCGCGCGACGCTGCACCGTTCGAAGCGATCAACAAGTTGACGCGCCGATGGAACGCATTGGGCGCAATCGCGACGCGCGATCGACGAGCATTGATAGATGCTGGAAAAACAATGACTTTAGCGAACGGCATAGAATCGAAGCGCGTGTTTCTTCGATTGCATCGAAGCGTTTCGCCGCGCTGTTCGAGCCGCATCGTGCAACGTCGATCATCGCGCGATGCGCGGTGCGATCGCATCGCGATTGTGCCCGCGTATGCAGCGTGGATGCTTCGATGCGAGGCTTCCAAGCGCGCGCTGAAGGCCTCGATCGGCGCGCGATTCGCATTTTTGCGCGCGCCGGCCTCTTGCACGACTGGTTAACCAGGCTACGCTAATCACGCCTTTTGTCGGCACAATCCACCGCCGGCGAATTAGCAGAGGGAACTTGAATCATGGCGAAAGCTGCCACCAAGCGTAAACCCGCGAAGAAGAGTGCGTCGAAGAAGACGGCGCGGAAGTCCGCCCGCAAGTCGGCGAAGAGGTCCTCGAAGAAGAGTTCCTCCAAAAAAAGGCCTGGTATAAGGGCTGCCGCAAAAAAGGCCAGAACGACGGCTCGCAAATCCGCCGCCCTCAAGGCGTCGACGTCCGCGGTGCCGCCGGCGGTCTGAACGCATCGAAGGAGGAGGACGGAGACGGCCAGTCCGGCTTTCATGCGGCTGCATGAAAGGATGCATGGGTTTCATGCCGGCACCGGTTGTCCCGCCTCCGTCTCTTTCCTACCGGCTGACGCCCCGTCGATCGCAGATCAAGACGAGCCGATCGTGTCTCCTAACGCACCAGGCAAGACTTGGCGAAGGTGAACCAGATCTTTTCAGTCGCCGCGCCGCTTGCCTTCATCTTCTGCCATTCCAGCGCGCATTCGTGCATGCGCGGGCGCTTGTAGGGCGGAAGCTGCAACAGCTTGCCTGGCTGCCAGTCCGGAGTTGACGAATCCTCCGTGGCCTGCCGGTCCGATGGCTGCTGTTGCGGAACGCCGGGAGCGGGCGCCGCGCCGGGCGCGGCAGGCGCCGGCGGCCGCGTCGGCGGCAGCGGCGCCATCCCATTATCGCCCTGCGATGGGTCTTCTTGCGCCTGGCTCGCAGCGGCGTAAGCGAGATCGGCCGCGATGCCCAGCAGCAACGCACAGATCGCGATACGACTAATTGGGCCGCGGCGAAAAGAACGCTGCATCCTATCCATCCTTTGTGGCGCTCGGCGCTGGGCGGCGACGGCCGACAATGACGAGAACTATGCCCGCATGATGGCATGCGCCCGATCGCCGGAGAATTCGCTGTGGCGAGCGGCTATCGGGCGCAACGCTATTGCGGCGGCGGAGTAATCCCCAGAACGGCCGCCACGCCGAGCACCAAGATTCCCAGGGCGAATTCGCAGCTTATGCTGGCGCGAAGCTTGGCCGGGTACGCCTTCTCCTCGGAAGGCGGGGCGCGCAGCCGCGGCATGGCCACGAAGCGATTGAAATAGGCAAATGCCAACATCCCGGCGACCAGCGAAAGTTTGACGAACAATACGTCGCCATAGCCGCTGTGGATGAGCTTGCCCAGCGAGACCGCGTGAAATGCCACGTTCGCCGTTCCGCTGACGAGAATCAGGGTCACCGCGAACATTCCCATCAAGGAATAGCGCGACAGCAGGGCGAAGCCGCGCGCTTCCCGCGGCGCCGAGCGGCGTAGCTCGATGAGCGTAAGAAGCAGGGGCAGCAAGCCGCCGACCCAGGCGGCGCCCGCGAACATATGAACGGCGTAAACTAGAACCATCAGCGCGCCATAGGGCCCGAAGCCGCCTTCCGCGGCGTGCCCGAACCAGGCTTGGCTTAGCAGCAGCAGCGCGGCGGCAACGAACATCGCCAGCAACCAACGCCGGCCCCCGTGGGGCAGGAGGGCGAGCAGCACGATGCCGGCGAAGAGAGCCAGACGCAGAATGGCGACCGGCCCGAATGGCGTCTGGAAGAAAAAGGTGTCCAAGGTCGTGGGATCGACGACGTTGGCAAAACCGCCGGCCATGTTGGCGATGATCCCCGCCAACCAGGCAACGCCGGAAATGGCCGCGACCGGCGCGGCGATCCGCAGCACCAGCACGGTTCTTCGCAAGCTGCGTGGCTGCGTCCACCCATCCATCGGCCAAGGCCCGATGTAGAACCAGAAGAACGACG
>JASHUD010000146.1 GCA_030040215.1 Methylovirgula sp. | reverse complement strand
ACGCAGCTCGTCAACCGCATCGAAGGGCGCAGTGCGTTCGAGATTTTTGGCACGCCGGACGATCTGAAATTCCACTCTTCGATGACCCTGTTTGAGGAAGCCGCTTCCGACAATGCGGTCTTCCGCCAGGCGCTCGATCGATATTTCGCCGGCGAACCCGATCGCCGGACGCTTGAAAGGCTCGTACCCTAAGCTTCGCTCAGTCCGCGCTTGCGCAACAGGGCTTCCGGCGAGGCAGGCCGGCCGCGGAAGGCCAGATAGGCGGCTTCCGGATCGGTACGATTGCCGGCCGCGTAGACGTGCGCGCGCAACCTGCCCGCAACCTCGGGATCGAAAATGTCGCCCGCTTCGGTGAACGCCGCGAAGCCGTCGGCATCGAGCACTTCCGACCAGAGATACGAATAATAGGCGGCCGAATAGGAATCGCCGCCAAAGACGTGAAGAAAATGCGGCAGGCGGTGGCGCATCGAGATGGCGCCTGGCATGCCGAGCTCAGAGAGCTTCTCCCGCTCGAAAGCACCGATATCGAGATCGGCGGTCCCAGCGTTCTCATGAAGCGCGAGGTCGATGAGCGCGGACGCCGCATATTCCACCGTCGCAAAACCCGGCAGGAAGCGCCGCGCCGCGACGAGCCGCTCCAGCAACGCTTCGGGAATCGCTTCGCCCGTCTCGTGATGGCGCGCGAAGCGGCGCAGAACATCGCCTTCCTCCAGCCAATGTTCGTAAAGCTGCGAGGGAAACTCGACAAAATCGCGCAGCACATTCGTGCCGGAAAGCGAGGGGTAGGTTACGTCGGAAAGCAGCCCGTGCAGCGCGTGACCGAATTCATGAAACAAGGTGCGCGCGTCTTCGAAACTCAGAAGGCAGGCTTTGCCCGGTGCGGGCTTCGTAAAATTCATGACATTGACGACGATCGGCAAAACTTCGCCGTCGAGCTTCTCCTGGTCGCGGAAAGCGCTCATCCAAGCGCCGCTCCGTTTGGAAGGCCGTGCAAAATAATCGCCGATGAAAAGGCCGATCGTGCGGCCGTGCGCGTCGCGCACCGTCCATGCCCGCGCATCCTGGTGATAGAGCGGGATGTCGAACCGCTCGGCAAACGTGAGGCCGAAAAGCCGATGGGCGACGAACAACGCCGCTTCGATCATCCGTTCGAGCGCCAGATAGGGCTTCAGCGCCGCCTCGTCGAAATCGAGTTCGGCTTTGCGGAGTTTTTCGGCGTAGTAGCGCCAGTCCCACGCCGCGAGGGTGAAATTGCCACCTTCGGCGACGGCAAGTTTCTGCAGCGCGGCCTCTTCGCGGAACGCGCAGGCACGGGCGAGCGTCCAAACGCGCTCCAGGAGATCGCGCGCCGCGGCGGGCGTTTTCGCCATCGTGTCGGCGAGGCGAAAATGCGCGAAACTCGCAAATCCCAGAAGCCGCGCCTGTTCGGCACGCAGGCCAACCATCTCGGCGGCGATAGCACGATTGTCGGTCGGGCCGCCGCTCTCGCCGCGCGAGATGAAAGCGCGGAAGATTTTTTCGCGCAGATCGCGGCGCTGCGACATTTGCAGAAACGTCTCGATGCTCGAACGCGAGAGCGTGAAGGCGTATTTGCCGTCGAACCCGCGCCGCTTGGCCTCGGCTGCCGCGGCGCTTCGCATCCAGTCGGGCAGCCCGGCTAGCTCGCCCTCGGTTTCCAGGATCAGCGCGAAGCCATTCTCGTCGGCGAGCACGTTTTGCGAAAATTGCGTGCCGAGCGCGGCGAGGCGTTCGCCGATTGCAGCGAGCCGCGCTTTGACGTCGGCCGCGAGCCCGGCGCCGGCACGGCGAAAGGCGAGATGGTGGCGTCCGAGAACGCGCTTCTGTTCGGCGTCGAGGCCGAGCATTTCGCGCTGCCGGCAAAGCCGATCGATGCGCGCGAAGAGCGCGTCGTTGAGATGGATCTCGGCAGCATGGCGCGCAACGAGCGGCGCGATCTCGCGTTCGATTGCTTCGATCGCCTCGTTCGTGTCCGCGTCGGCAAGATGGAAGAAGACGGCGGAAACGCGATCGAGAGTCCGACCGGCGCGCTCCAATGCGGCAATCGTGTTTTCAAACGTGGGCGGTTGCGGATTGCCGGCAATGGCGGCGATCTCGGCGTTGTGCTCAGCGAAGGCCTGCGCGAAAGCCGGGCGGAAATGCGCAGGCTTGATGGCCGCGAACGGCGGCGCGCCGAACGGTCCGGTCCATTCTTCGAGCAGCGGGTTCGCGGCGCTTTCGCCGATCCGCGCTGGGTTGACCTGGAGATCCATGGCGAACGCGATGCGTTATTTGGCGCCGAGCAACGTCCGGCAAGGAGCCGGAAGCTCGGCGAGCGTGAGCGCCGGCCGCGGCCGCGACGGCTCGAGGCTCGGCGGCGGATGCCGAATTGCATCGGAGAACCAATAGGCGAGAGAGGCCTTGTCGCAGCCGTCGCCGGGCGGAACCGGATCCTGGCCTTCGCACAACGGCTGATCCTTCGGACAGACGAGGCGCACGTGGAAGTGATAGTCGTGCCCGAAGAAAGGGCGCACCTTTCGGAGCCACGAACGATCGCCCCGCGCGTCGCGGCAAAGCGCTTTCTTGATCGCCGCGTTGACGAAAATGCGCTGCACTTCCGGATCCTCCGCCGCCGCCTTGATGACGGCCGCGTGATCCGGCGTCCATACTTTCGGGTCGATGTCGAGCCGGTCGGGGCGCACGACGTTCGTTGACATCATCTCCTCGCGTTCGGCGGGGGAGAGCGCGCGGCTTGGCATGGGCTTTAGCCAGATATCGACATCGAGGCCAATTTGGTGCGAAGCGTGCCCGAACAACATCGGGCCGCCGCGCGGCTGCGACATATCGCCGACGAGAATGCCGGGCCAATGGCTCACCTTCGGCACTTCCTTGGCGAACCGTTCGAGAAAGGCGATGAGCTGCGGCGTGCCCCAATAGCGGTCGCGCGACACGCGCATCACCTGCCAATCGGGGCCGTTGACCGGCAGCGCGACTCCGCCCGCGAGACAGCCGCGCGCGTAGAAGCCGATGGTGCGCGTCGCCACGCCGGCCGGGGCCGTCACCCGCCCGAACAGCGCTTTGGCCGGCGTTCCCGGCGCATCGGGATGGGCAAGCGGCGGCAAGGGTTTCGGCTGCAGCGAGCCGAGGGTCTGGGCGTGCAATTCCAATGCGGTGCACGCGAACGCAGCCGCACCGGCCGCGATCAGGATTATGCCGCGCATCCAAATTCTCCCGAATCGAACGGGAAGCGAGCACGTGCACATGTTTGCCATCAACCTTACTTAAACTTTACAGTTTACGCCCATTGGGCGTCCATGCAGCATGGATTGCGGTACTTTAGAGGGCGTCATGCGCGGCATTCCCGGCATTCTTCTTCTGCTTTGCGGATTTTTCTGGCTCGCGCCGGCCAACGCCACGGTACGGATAGAAATCGACCTCACCACCCAGACCATGCATGTCGAGTCCTCGAGCGGCAGCTATTCCTGGCCGGTATCCACCGCCCGCGCCGGCTATGTCACTCCCCTCGGCACGTTTCGGCCTTATAGCCTCCAGGCGGTGCATTTTTCGCGCAAGTATTATGATTCGCCAATGCCGCATTCGATCTTCTTTACGGGGGGCATCGCGATCCACGGTACCTACGAAACCGCTTGGCTGGGGCGGCCCGTATCGCACGGCTGCGTTCGAATTGCGCCGGAGAACGCCGCGCTGCTGTTCCAGATGGTCAAGGCGGAAGGCGCCGTGATCACGATCTCCGGAACGCCGCCGGCGCAGAGCTACGGCGGGAGCGAGAGGCATCGGCGCTTCGGCTATGCGTCACGCCGATATTATTACTATCCGGCTCAAGGCTGGCAGTTCGATCCGTTCGGGCGGTAACTACTCCAAGAGATCGAGCAGCGCCGGAATGAGCGGAGCATCCGCGGGCGGCATCGGATAGTCGCGCAGATTTTGCGGACGTACCCATTTCAGCGCCTGCGCTTCGCCGCCGCGCACGATGCCGCGCCAGCGCCGGCAGACGTAGAGCGGCATCAAGAGGTGGAAATCCTCGTAGGTATAGCTTGCGAAGGTGAGCGGCGCGAGAGAGGCCTCCTCGACCTCGACGCCGAGTTCCTCGGCAAGTTCGCGGATCAGCGCGGTCTCCGGTCGTTCGCCGGCATTGACCTTGCCTCCGGGAAATTCCCACAGTCCAGCGAGCGGCTTTCCTTCCGGGCGGCGCGCGATCAGCACCCGTCCGTCGGCATCGATGAGTGCCGCGGCTACGACGAGGACGAGCTTCACGGTCGCACCAAGGCGCACAGTCGTTCGATCGCGGCAGGCAGGTCCGTCATCCGGGTAAGCACTTCGCGAGCGCCCGCTTCGGCGAGCAAACCGGCCAAGGCGGGATCGGCGTGGCTCGCCCCGGCAAAGCCGATCACGCCCATGCCGGCGCGGCGCGCGGCGACGACGCCGGCGGGCGAATCCTCGATGACGATTGCCTGCCCTGGCGGAACGCCCATGCGGCTAGCGACGTGAAGAAAAAGATCGGGTGCCGGCTTGCCATGGCGCACTTCGGAGGCGCTGAAGACGCGGCCCGCAAAAAGCGAGGCGAGGTCCGTTACTTCGAGCGACAGGGCGATGCGCTCGGGCGGTGACGACGAGGCGACGCAGACCGGATAGGGAAGCGCCGCGACGACATCGCGGATGTCGCGCACCGGCTGCAAATCGCGGCGCAGCCGCGCGAAGAGTTGCGCCTGCACCGCTTCGCTGAATTCCGGCGGAATCGGACGGCCGAGCCTTTCTTCCGCTTCACCAAGCACGTCGCGCGTGCTTCTGCCCATGAAACGCTGCCGGCATTCGGCCGGCGTGATCTTCCAGCCCAGCTCGGTCAGCATATCGGCGAGGATCTCGAGGGCAATCAGTTCGGAATCGACGAGCACGCCGTCGCAGTCGAAAATAAGAAGAGTCACGCAACAGCTTCCGCAATGACGGCGCCGATCTCGGCTTTGATCTTGGCCGCATAGTCGGCCGTCATCGCCGCTCTTGGCAAGGCGATGTCGAAATCGGCGACGATCTTGGCCGGGCGGCCGCCCAGAAGCATGATGTGGTCGGCGAGCCGGATCGCTTCGTCGATGTCGTGGGTCACAAGCAGGGTCGTCACCTCGGTGTGCTCGACGAGCGCCATGAGCTCGTCGCCAAGCCGCATCGCCAAGGCTTCGTCGAGCGATACGAAAGGTTCGTCGAGGACCAGAAAGTTGGGGTTGACGGCGAACGCCCGCGCCAGCGCCACGCGGCGCGCGAGCCCGAGCGACAATTCGCCGGGGAAATAGCGCAGGTGTCCGGCAATGCCGAGATCGGTCGCGATGCGCAACAGATTCGCTTCGCTTGCCTGCGGCGCCGCCAGCCGCAGATTGTCCAGCACGCTGCGCCAAGGCAACAGCCGCGGCTCCTGGAACACCATGCCGATCTTGGTGCCGGGCGGCAGCGCGACAGCGCCCTCGAAATCGCGATCGAGGCCGATGACGATGCGTAGCAGGGTAGTCTTGCCGTAGCCCGACGGACCGACAAGCGCGTGAACCTTCCCCACTGCGAGCGAGGTCGAGAAATCGCGCAGCACTTCGCGCACTTCGCCCGACGCGGTGCGGAACGCCTTGCGCGCGATTTTGATCTCAAGCTGTCTTGATGCGCCAACGGGAGACATGTTGCTCGAAGGGTTGCACGATGAAGCTTTCGATCGCCAGCATGATTCCGACGAAAGGAAGCGCATAGGCGAGAAGGAGCGCGACATTGAAGACTTGAAATGCGGTGCCGATCTCGAAGCCTACTCCGTTCGAGCGGCCAAGAAGTTCGACGACGAGAACGATCTTCCAGACGATCGACAATCCGGAACGCGTCGCCGCCGCGATGTAGGGCGCAAGCTGGGGAAGCAAAACGTGCCTGAGCCGTGTTTGCCACGGCATGGCGAAGACCGTCGCCATCTCTTCGAGGCCGGCGTCAAGCGAGCGGGCGCCTTCGCGGATCGTAACTGTCGCATTCGGCAATTTGTTGAGAGCGACGGCGAGGATCGCCGCCGTATCGGTCAGGCCGATCCAGATGTAGGCGAGCACGATGATGACCAACGCCGGCAGGTTCAAAAGGACGACGAGCCAGGGATCGCCGAGTCGGTCGAGCGTCACGCTGCGGCCCATAAGAACGCCGAATACGGTGCCGAAGAACATCGCCAGCGCGAAGGAGATCGCAACCCGCGCCAGCGTCGTGCCGAGATTGAAGAACAGCGCGCCGGAGCGGGCTTCCCGCAGCATAACGTCGACGACGGCGAGCGGCTCCGGCAGCAGGCGGCTCGCCGCCAGCATCGAAGCCACCTGCCAAATCGCGATCAACAGAAGGAGCGACAGGATTCTCAGAAGCACGTCAGTTTTCCGTCGCTTCTTTGTAGAAGGTGCCGCCGTCGAGTTCCGATGCCGGCCCGACAAGCGTCGCGCCGCCGATCTGCGCGAGAACGAGATAGAGCTTGCGCGCGTCCGCCTCTTCCTCCGCGATGGGCCTGACCTCGATGCCTTCGAGATAGCGCTTACGATAAAGTGCGAGCGCCTGCGGATTCGACGTGCCGATCAGCGGAGCGAGCTTCTGCCACTCGGCGTCGGAGTGCGCCAAGATATCCTGCGCCTGCCGGGTCATCGCGAAGAAGCGGCGCAGCACGTCGCGGTGCTGCTGCGCGAACGTTTCATCGAAGACATAGCCGATCATCGCCACCCGTCCGGTAGCGCCGAGGTTCTTTTCGACGTCGTCGATGCCGATCAGGCGCCTGAAACCATGCAGTTCGAGATCGACGCAGAACGTCCAAAAGTTCAGAGTCGCGTTGCTTTCGCCTTGCAGCGCCTTCTGCCAAAGCAGCGGCGGCGCGCCGTAGAGGATCGTCGATTGCGAGGCGAGATCGATCGAAGAACGTTTGGCCAGCGCTTGCAGCAATAGCCAGCTTTTGTCGAGCGGCCCGCCGGCAACCGAGAGTTTCTTGCCCTCGAGATCGGCGAGCGACTTGATCGGCGAGCGGGCGGGCACCATAACGGCCCCGAGCGCGCTGGAATACGGATAGAACTGGAGCTTGCCGCCCAGGCTGCGCTCGCGCGAAACCCAGAGCCAATCGGACAAGACGATGTCCGCGGAACCGCCCATGATGGCGATCTTGCCGGTATCGGTAG
This sequence comes from Methylovirgula sp., assembly GCA_030040215.1. Lineage (GTDB taxonomy): Bacteria > Pseudomonadota > Alphaproteobacteria > Rhizobiales > Beijerinckiaceae > Methylovirgula. The sequence goes on along the minus strand of JASHUD010000146.1, from coordinate 4,136 downwards.
AGCCCAGTTCGGTGATCTGCAGTTTGAGCCCAGCTTTGGTATCGAGCTGATGGTCCTTGATGACGGCGAGCTCCCAACTGAAGGTGCCGTTTTCTTGCACCGCAATACGAAGTACGTCCGCGGCTTGCACCGGGCCGCCGCATAGGAGGAGCAAACCGAGGCAAAACGCCGCAATTCCGTGGATCGGTTGTTGGTGCATCGCAACCTCGGCTTTCAATGGACGGAATTCACGCATTTCGGCGTCTTGCTGGCGCGCCGCGGGGATTGTCTTGAATCGGTCGATCGGGCTACACATTTGCGGGCGTGCAACGATAAAGCCGATCGTCCGGCGTTGCGTAGGCGGCGAAGGCCGCCCTGGGAGAGGGGAAGGAAATCATGAGTTACAAAAGCATGGCCTTGCTGGCGAGCGGCATGCTCGCCTTGATGGCAGGGCCGGCGCTCGCAGCGGGCGATCCCGCCGCCGGCGAACAGATCTTCAAACACACCTGCATGCTCTGCCATCGGATTGGTCCGGGCGCGGCCAACTTCGTCGGTCCCGATCTCAACGGTATCGACGGCCGCACCATCGCTTCCGAGCCCGGTTACGACTATTCCGCGGCTGACCAAGCCAAGAAGAAAGCGGGCTTCGTTTGGAACCAGCAGAGCTTCGAGACATATATCACCAATCCGCAGGCGGACATTCCCGGTACGAAGATGCTTTTCCCGGGGCTGCCCAAAGCCAGCGACCGCGACAACATCTGGGCCTATATCTCGCAGTTCAAGGCGGACGGTTCCAAGAAATAGACCGCCCATGCGAGCTTTCCGGTCGACGCGCTCGCCGCGTCGACCGCGAAAATGTGCCGCGACAGCGGCTCTCCGCTGCATTGCGTCGTTCATTCTACGCCTCCGCCACGGCGGATGAGCATGCCGCGCGCCGGATCGTAAGCGAGGATCGCAGCGGCCAGGAATGCGATTGTGCAGCCGATGTCGACCACGAGCGAGGTAAGATCGAGCTGTTCGTAGAAGGCGAAACGGATCAGTTCGACGGCGTACGTAAAAGGATTGAGCCAGCAGATGGCGGCAAGCCAAGGGCTCTTCTCCTGCACCTCCCAGAGCGGATAGAGCGCCGAGGAAGCGAAGAACATCGGGAAAATGACGAAGTTCATCACTCCCGCGAAATTCTCCAACTGTCGGATCAGCGACGACATCACCATGCCGAGCGATCCGAGCATCAGTCCGGAAAGAAACAGGGCGGGAAGGACCGTCACATAGCCCCATGGCGAGTCCGGCTCGATCCCCCAGAAATAGGCGATCAACAGATAGGTATAGACCTGAAGAACGCCGACCGCCGCGCCGGCGAACAGTTTGCAGGTCAATAGATACCAGCGCGGGAAAGGGCTCACCAGCAAGGTGCGCATGTTGCCGGTCTCGCGATCATAGACCATCGACAGCGACGACTGCATGCCGTTGAAGAGCTGGATCATCGCCATCAACCCCGGCGTAATATAGACGTCATACGTCACGTACGTTTGATAGGGCGGGATGATGGAGATGCCGAGTACGGCGCGGAAACCCGAGGCGAAAATGAACAGCCAGACCAGCGGCCGCACCAAGGCGGAAATAAATCGCCCGCGCTGATGCACGAAGCGCAAGGACTCGCGCCACACGATTCCTTGCAGTGCAATCGCATATTGCACCGGGCTGAAACCTTTGCGCGGGAGCCGCGCTGTGACGACGCTGGTCATGGATTGGCCTCTGTATGCATGTGAGCGCCGGTGACTTTGACGAAGGCCGCGGCCATATCCGGAGCGCCGGTGCGCGCCAGGATCTCGGTGGCAAGGCCTTTCTCGCGCACCTTGCCTTCGTGCAGGATCACGACCGAGTCGGTCTTGGCGATCTCGTCGATCAAATGCGTCGTCCAAAGCACGCCGATGCCTTCGCTGGCGACGAGGGCGCGCACCTGCGCGATAATGTCGGCGCGCGCCTTCACGTCGAGCCCGACGGTCGCTTCGTCGAGCAGCAATAGTTCGGGGCGATGCAGGAACGCTCTGGCGATTTCGACGCGGCGGATCAAACCGCCGGAAAGATTGCGCACCCGGTCGCCGGCGCGTTCCGCGAGGCCGGCGCGCGCCAGCACTGCCCCCGCCCGCCGCTTTGCTTCGCGCGGACCGATGCCGTGCAGAGCGGCGTGGTAAATGAGGTTCTGCATGACGGTGAGTTCGAGGTCGAGCGTGCGCGGCTGGAAGACGACGCCGAGACGGCGCAGCGCCTCGCGGGTTTGCCGGCCGATCTCATAGCCGAAGATCCAGATCTTTCCGCTGCGCGTCGCATAGAGGTGGGTGATCAGCGAGAACAGCGTGCTCTTGCCCGCTCCGTTCAATCCGAGAAGAACGGTGAAACTCCCCGGCTCGACGACGAAGGAGACGTTATCGAGGGCTTTGCGCTTGCCGTAGAAGTGGCTGACGCCTGCGACCTCCAGCGCGGCGGTGCGCAAAACGTCCTTTTCACGCGTGACTCGTTCATCCAGCGTCAAGACATTTTTCCTTTTGGGACATTTTCGCCCCCCAAAGGGAAAGATCCGACCTGGACCGGGTGGAACTCAGGCCGCCTGCGGACGGATCGTTATCTAGCATGGGCGGACGTTCCAAGGTCGGAAGATTGTTGTAAGAAACATTCCTGTTGCGTCGCGAAACGTGCCCTTCTCCATTCCCAACCTGCCTAAGATGTCCGTCCGCCGTGCGCTTAGCAAGCGCGGCGCGGCGGCCGGCGCGCACAAGTTCGCTAGCCAGGGCGCTTCTTCGGCAACGCGTCGCTCATGCTCCGGAAGACGGCAGCCGAAACAGAGCGAGAATTGCGTCTTCGCTCGGCTCCTGCACGACGACGACCTTTGGCAGAGCCGCCAAGGGCGCCGCCGCGTCCGCGGAAATTGCCACGTGGATGAGCGGCGCCGGATCGAAACGCGTTTCCCCCGTGAGCCGCAGGAAAATTTCCGCGCTGCGCCGGGAAAAATGGAGCACGGCGCCGATGATGCCTTCGTCGGCGAGCCGAACCGCCTCATCCGACAACTGCGCCGCGGACTGCGCAGCATAGGTTTCGATGGCCTCGAGGGTAACGCCGGCTTTGTTGCAACATGTCTCAAGATCGCTCTTGCGGTCGCGGCCGGCGAGATAGAGAACCCGGGCATTGGGTTCGAACCTGTCGCGGATCACCGAACAAAGCGCCTTCGCATCCAAGGTGATTTGCGACACGCCTTCGAAGCCGCGGGCGCGGGCTGCTTCCGCCGTTTTCGCGCCGACGACGAAGAGCGGATAAAGCCGGCGCGCTTCCGGCAGAGGCCAGTCTGGCGCAAGATCGAGACATTGAAAGGCGCGGGCGCTCGTCGCAACCACGGCATCGACGACGCCACGCGGCCAAGCGGCGCCAGTCGCCACGATCTCGATCACCGGCGAAAGCACCGCCGTGTGGCCCAAGGCCTTCAGCTTCTCAGCGGTACGCAACGCTTCGTCCAAGGGGCGCGTGAGCAAGACGAACATCGGCTACCTTTCAAGAAAATCGGGCGGCGCACGGGCCAGCAGTTCGCGTGCCGCCGCCTCGCCGAGCGCCGCGGAATCCGCCGCGGCCCCGCGCAGGCGCGTTTCGTAAAACTGCGTCCCGTCCGGCCGCAACACGATCGCGTGGATGGCAAGCGCCGCGCCTTCGAGACGCGCGTGACCGCCGATCGGCGTGCGGCACGAGCCGTCGAGAACGCGCAGCAGAGCACGCTCACAGGCAAGCGCGACGCCGGTCGCTGGATCGAGAATCGGACGAAGCAGTTGCGCGACCGCGGTCTCGCCGCGCCGCATCGTAATGCCGATCGCGCCCTGTCCGACGGCGGGGACGAATTCGTCGCAATCAAGCGCTTTCGTTGCCTTGTGCGCGAGGCCCAGCCGTTTCAATCCGGCGAGCGCCAGAATCGTTGCGTCGATTTCGCCGCGCGCCAGCTTGGCAAGACGCGTTTCGATGTTGCCGCGCAGCAGCGTGAGCCTGAGGTCCGGGCGCAGCCGTTTCAGCAGCGCACCACGCCGCAGCGACGCGGTGCCGACCACGCCGCCTTCGGCGAGAGAACGTGGGTCGGGCGCCTTCGCCGAAATCCACACGTCGCGCGCGTCTTCGCGCGG
>JASHUD010000145.1 GCA_030040215.1 Methylovirgula sp. | reverse complement strand
CGGGCGGACGGGTGATGAAGAACGTCACGGGTCTCGACCTCGTGAAGCTGCAGTGCGGCGCGCACGGCACGCTCGGCGTCCTCACCGAGGCGACCTTCAAAGTTCTGCCGGAGCCGGAACATTCCGGCACGCCCGCGCTGCGCGGACTTGCCGACGAAGCGGCGATCGCAGCGCTTTCGGCGGCGCTCGGCTCGCCGTACCAAGTAACCAGCGCGGCGCATTTGCCGGCCGGGATCGGCGCGGAGGAGGCGTTGACGCTGCTGCGTCTCGAAGGCGCGCGCGCCTCGGTCGAAGAGCGGTGCATAGTGCTCGCCAAACTGCTCGCGCTGCAAGGCGCGGCCGAAAGACTTAACGAGCAGGCTGATACACTCTGGCAGGACATCCGCGATGTCGTTCCGCTCGCCGAGCCGCGGCAAACCGCAATCTGGCGTCTGTCGGTCAAGCCGACGGAAGCGCCGAAAATCGTTGCTGCTCTTTCCAGCGAGATAAAGCTGCGCCATTTCTACGATTGGGGTGGCGGACTTGTCTGGCTGGCGGTCGCGGAAGCGCACGACGCGCATGCCGCGGAAGTTCGCGCCGCGCTGGCCGGCCGCGGCCATGCGACGCTGGTGCGCGCGCCGGCGGAAATCCGCACGTGCGTCGATATTTTTGAACCGCTGTCGGCGTCTTTGCGGAAGATCACGGCCGGCATCAAAGCGAGCTTCGACCCCGACCACATCATCAATCCCGGCCGCATGTACGCCGGGATCTGAGAAATCCCATGCAGACCTTATTCTCCGAACGGCAGCTGGAAGACCGCGAGATGGCGGTTTCGGAGAAAATACTGCGCAGCTGTGTGCACTGCGGCTTCTGCACGGCCACTTGTCCGACCTATCTGCTCGAGGGCGACGAGCTCGATAGTCCGCGCGGCCGCATCTATCTCATCAAGGAGATGTTCGAGCGGGGAAAACCCGCCTCGGGCGAGATCGTCAAACACATCGACCGCTGCCTTTCCTGTCTCGCCTGCATGACGACGTGCCCTTCGGGCGTACATTATATGCACCTCGTCGATCACGCCCGCGCTCATATCGAGGCGACCTATGATCGTCCGCTCGGCGATCGGGCGATCCGCGCGCTGCTTGCCGGGATCTTGCCCTATCCGCGCCGTTTCGCGGCGGCGCTGCGCCTCGCCTCGATCCTGCGGCCTTTGGCGGCGCGCCTGTTGCCTGGGTGGGCGCGGGAAGATGCGAAAGACCCGAGCCTCTTCGACCGGCTGGCGGCGATGGCGGCGCTCGCCCCGCGCGCCGTCGCGCCGGGCAAGGAAAGTGCAAACCGCGTGTTTCCCGCGCAAGGCAAGCGCCGCGGACGCGTCGCGCTGCTAAGCGGCTGCGTGCAATCGGTGCTGAACCCGTCGATCAACGAAGCAACGATCCGGCTTCTGAACCGCAACGGTATCGAAGTGGTCTTGGCGGAAGGCGAGGGCTGTTGCGGCGCGCTCGTCCATCATATGGGGCGCAAGAATGAGGCGCTTTCTTTCGCGCGCGCCAATGTCGAGGCCTGGACCAAGGCCGCCGCGAACGGCGGTCTCGATGCGATCCTCATCACCGCTTCGGGCTGCGGGACGACCATCAAAGACTACGGATTCATGCTGCGCGACGATCCGGCCTATGCCGAGAAAGCGGCGGAGATTGCAAGGCGCACCAAAGATATTTCCGAATATCTCGCCGAACTCGATCTCGCCGCGCCAGAGCGGCCGAGCGGAATGATCGTTGCCTATCAAGCGGCCTGCTCGCTGCAGCATGGGCAGCAGATCACCGATCAGCCGAAACGCCTGCTGCGCGGCGCGGGGTTTCGCGTGCGCGATATTCCCGAGGCGCACATCTGTTGCGGTTCGGCGGGAACTTATAACATCATGCAGCCATTCTTCGCCCGGCGGCTTGCGGCGCGCAAACTCGCCAACATCGAAAAACTCGGCCCCGATGTCATCGCGACCGGCAATATCGGCTGCATGATGCAGCTCGCGAGCGGCACGAATATCCCCATTGTGCACCTCGTCGAACTCATCGATTGGGCGAACGGCGGGCCGCCGCCCTTGCAAATCGAAGCGCAGCGCGCAAGATAGATCGTGGAAAAACGGAGCCCGCAATGGCGGTCGAGAAGCGCGGCGCGAGGTCGAAGGCCAGGAAAGCGGATTCGAAAGAATCCGCAAGGGCTGCGAAGAAAACCGGCGCCGAGAAAACCGGAATCAAGAAAATCCGTTTGAAGAAATCCGCCGCGAAGCGGAAATCGCATGATGCCGTTAACAAGATCGCGGCCCGCAAACCGGTGCCGATCGACAAGGCGCGCGTTGGCAAACGCGCGCTCCTACCGCCATTGCCGCCGCCGCCGACCGTGCTGTTGAAGGCCGCGCGCAGCCCCGTGCGGCGCGCCTCGCGCGTCAAGGCGCTGTTGCGCAACAAAGGCGCGGTGAAAGCGAGCCCGGCAGTTTCCGGAGTCGCGCATTGCACCGAGGCGGCATTGCGCGAGAAACTGCGGCTTGCCGCGCCTTACGTCGAACTATGGCTCTCCCGCGAAGACGGCACCCCGTCCGAGGCGCCTTCGCCGGAGGCGGCTTTTGTGCGCATCTGGCAATGGCTGACGCTCGAAACCATGCTCGAGGATCGAAGGGCAGTGAACGGCGATCTGATTAAGGCGCTTTTTGCCGAAGAGGTCGGGCATCTCTAGCGTCCGCACCTAGCTCTCAATTGCCTGTTAACCCTAACGTTTTCTAATCCGCGCCGGACCTGCTTCGGCGCGGCGCGATGCCATGCCGTGGCGGGCGCGCCCGGTTGACCCCCTGATTGTCCCATGCTATCCCAAATCATCCCATGGCTCAGCTCAGCCAAGTCCATCTCCGAGATGGGCCTCTCCGCCGAGCCGGCGGCGTTACGTGCGTGGCGTTGGTTTGGGGGGCGAAGGCGTGGACCGGTTCGTCTCGCGTTTCACCAATCGGCTCGATGCGAAGGGCAGGGTGTCGATTCCAGCCCCGTTTCGAGCGGTGCTGGCGCGCGATGGATTCGACGGGCTCTTCGCGCATCCATCGCTCGATGCCGCGGCGGTCGATTGCGGTGGCAACGCGTTGGTGCGGGAGATCGATCAGCTTCTGGCGCTGCATGCGCCGTATTCGGAGGACCACGAGTTTCTTTCGACGGCGCTCTACGGCGCCAGCGAAATCCTCAAGGTCGACGCGGAAGGCCGGGTGGTGCTGACCGATTCGATCAAGGCCTATGCCGGCATCCGCGAGGAGGTCACGTTCGTCGGGCAGGGCGACAAGTTTCAGATCTGGGAACCGGGCCGTTTTCGCGCGCATTTCGAGGAGGCCAGAAATCGGGTGCGCGATTTGCGAAGAGAGCTCAATTCCCGAACCGCGGGAGAACCGCGACCGCATGGAGCACGGGAATGACAGCGGGCCGCGGCGACCTCATCGCCGTTGGCGGACTGGCCCGCCACCTTCCCGTGCTTCGTGCAGAAATCCTCGCCGCCCTCAGCCCCCGCCAAGGCGGTATTTATCTAGACGCCACGTTCGGCGCCGGCGGCGATAGCCAAGCCATTCTTTCGACACCGGGCACAAAGGTCCTGGCGCTCGACCGCGATCCGACCGCGATCGCGACGGGCGAGGAGCTGGCGCGGGCTTCGGGCGGCCGGCTTACCCTCGAACGGGCGCGTTTCACCGACTTGGAGGAGGCGGCGCGAAGCCAAGGGATTGCCGCCTTCGACGGGATCGTTTTCGACATCGGCGTTTCCTCGATGCAGCTTGACGAAGCGGCGCGCGGTTTTTCCTTTCGCCGTGACGGTCCGCTCGACATGCGCATGGAGCGGGAAGGAAAAAGCGCCGCCGATCTCGTCGACGGCGCGGACGAAGCCGAACTCGCCGACATTCTCTATTATTTCGGCGAAGAGCGTGCCGCGCGGCGGATCGCCAAAGCCATCGTCGCGGAACGCGCGCGCGCGCCGATTGCGAGCACCGCCCGCCTCGCCGAGCTCATCGCCAGGGTTGCGCCGGGCAAACCCGGCGCCATCCATCCCGCGACACGCAGCTTTCAGGCGCTGCGCATTGTCGTCAACGACGAGCTCGGCGAGCTGGTTGGCGGCCTCGTCGGCGCCGAGCGCATGCTGAAGGAAGGCGGATGTCTCGCCGTCGTGACGTTCCATTCGCTCGAAGACCGGATCGTGAAACAGTTCTTCACAACGCGCTCCGGGCGCGGCGAAGCGGCCTCGCGGCTGCTGCCCGGCGAGCCGGCAAAACCGGCTGCTACGTTCAGTCTCTCGGGGCGGCAGCCGATCGAGCCTTCACAAGCCGAGATCGAGAGCAATCCGCGCGCCCGTTCGGCAAAGCTGCGCGTCGGAATACGCACCGCTGCGCCGCCGCGCCCGGCCGATCCCGCGCTCCTTGGATTGGCGCGCCTGCCGCAACCCAAGAGGAGGCGCTGATGGTGCGCCTTCTCAATGTGCTGGCGATCGCCGCTTTGGTCAGTTCGGCGATCTACGCCTATTCGATCAAATACGAAACGATCTTTCGGGGGGAACAGATCGTCCGATTGCATCAGCAGATCAAATCCGAGCAGGATTCGATCGCCATGCTGAAGGCGGAGTGGGAGCATGTCTCGCGGCCCGAGCGGATCGAAGCGCTGGCCGACCAATTCCTCAACCTTCAACAGCCCGCGCTGAAGCAGATCGTGCCAATCACGGCTCTGCCCGACAAACCCGACGCGCGGCTGGCCGCCCAATCCATCGCCCCGCCTCCCGCCAAAGGCGCGGACGGCAAGCCCGACGCGCCGTCGCAGGACGAGGATAGCAATACGCCGCGCAATCCGCATCTGGCCGGTGACGAGACAACTCCGAATTGACCATGGAAACCGACATCGAGAAGGACGAAGACGTAAACGGGCCGCCGCGCAACGCGGCGCCCTGGCTGCTGCGCCTTTTTACGCTGAAGCGTGACAAAGGTACGCGGCGCATCAAGCTGATCACATTGGGCTTTGCACTCATCTACTGCGTCATCGCCGGCAAGCTCATCTATTTGGGCCTTCACCCGGAGCTGCGGCAAGAGGTGCACCAAAACGCTTCCGATACCGTCGCCGCGGCGCGCCCCGACATTTTGGACCGCAACGGCGCAATTCTCGCCACCGATATCAAAGTCACCTCGATCTTCGCCGAACCGCGGCGCATCATCGATCGCGACGATGCGATTGACCACCTGACCGCGATATTTCCCGATCTCGACCGGCGCGAACTGCGCGACAGACTGAACTCGCGCAAGGGATTCGTCTGGGTGAAACGCGCCGTCACGCCCGAGCAGCGGCAGGAAGTCTATCACCTCGGTCTGCCGGGTATCGGCTTCATGCAAGAGAACAAGCGCGTCTATCCGAACGGCCCGGTCGCCGCGCACGTGCTGGGCTACGCCAACATCGACGGGATCGGCATCTCGGGACTCGAGAAATATATCGACGGCGAAGGGCTCGCCGACCTTCATGACGCCGGCTTCAATCTGACCAACGAAGATCTGAGACCGCTGGTCACTTCGCTCGATCTCGACGCTACCTATGCGGTGCGCGACGAACTCGCCAAAGGCATCGATAAGTTCAAGGCCAAGGCCGGCGCCGCCGCCATTCTCGACGTTAATACCGGCGAAGTCATCGCCATGGCCTCGCTGCCCGATTTCGATCCGAACAATCCGGTCGATGCGCTCGACCCCGATCGCATTAATCGGATGTCGGTCGGCGTCTATGAGATGGGTTCGACCTTCAAGGCGCTATCGGTGGCGATGGCGCTCGATTGCGGGAAGGTAACGCTCAATTCGCAGATCGATGCGCGCGAATCGTTGCGCTACGGCAATTTTACGATTCACGATTTTCACGCGCAGCATCGGTTTCTTACCGTGCCGGAGGTCTTCACCTATTCCTCCAACATCGGCGCCGCGCGGATGGCGCTGATGGTCGGCGTCGACGGCCATAAGGCGTTTCTCGCCAAGATGGGGCAATTGACGCGGCTGCGCACCGAACTGCCGGAATCGGCCGAGCCGCTGGTGCCGAAACATTGGGGCGAGCTGAATACGATGACGATCGCCTTCGGCCAGGGCCTCAATGTGGCGCCGTTGCAGGCGCTGATGGCGGTCGGCGCGCTGGTCAACGGCGGTATCATGATCAAGCCCACTTTCTTGAAGCGCGACGAGGAAGATGCCAAAAAGGACGCGCCGCGGGTCATCAAGCCCCAAACTTCGGAGAGCTTGCGCTATCTGATGCGTCTCAACGCGGAAATCGGCTCGGCACGGAAGGCTGACGTCGACGGTTATTTCGTTGGCGGCAAAACCGGCACGGCCGATATAATTGTCCATGGCCGCTACGCGAAGGACAAAGTACGGACCACATTCATGGCCATCGTACCGGCCGATAAGCCCAAATATCTGTTCTTTACGATGTTGGACGAGCCCCAAGGGCTGCCGGAAACCGGCGGCTACCGCACCGCAGCCTGGAACGCCGGCGTGATCACCGGAAAGATCATTGCGCGCGCCGGCCCCTTGCTCGGTCTTGCGCCGCGCTTTACGCCACCGGCCGAGCCATTCCCGCTGCTTGCCCAACTCGGCTATACGCCGGCCAATCTTCCGGCTCCGGGGAGCCATTGATGCAGCTTGCCGATCTCTTGCCCGAGGCGACGTGCGCCGTGCCCGGGCTTCTTATCGAAGGGGTCAGCGCCGACAGCCGTGTGATCGGCGCGAATTTCGCTTTTTTCGCGTTGCCGGGCAACCAACGCGATGGGCTTTCCTTCGCGGCGGAGGCCGTAGCGCGCGGCGCCGTCGCGGTCGTCGGCGAGCATGCTCCCGACCCTCGCATCGAGCCGGCAATCTTCGTCAAGGTCGGAGACGCCCGCCGGGCGCTGGCGCTTGCCGCGGCACGTTTCTATCCCGCGCAACCGGCAACCATCGTCGCTATTACCGGGACGAGCGGCAAAACCTCGGTCGCCGCGTTCACGCGGCAGATCTGGGCGGCGCTCGGCCATCGCGCCGCTTCGCTCGGTACGATCGGGCTCATCGCGCCCTCCGGCGCGATTTCCGGGGCGCTGACGACGCCCGATCCCGTGCTACTGCATCAGACGCTCGATGGTCTCGCCAAAGACGGGGTGAGCCATGTCGCGCTCGAAGCCTCCTCGCACGGTCTCGAGCAGCGCCGTTTGGACGGCGTGCGGCTCTCGGCCGGCGCCTTCACCAATTTGTCGCGGGATCATCTCGATTATCATGCCGATATGAACGCCTATCTCGCCGCTAAATTGCGCCTCTTTGAGCGTTTGCTTGCGCCCGGCCAGCCGGCGGTCGTCGATGCCGATAGCGCGATCGCCGAGACGGTAATCGCGGCCTGTACGGCGCGCGGGCTTTCGGTCATTTCGGTAGGTAAAGCAGGCGGGATACTGCGGCTTGTTGAAGCAACGCCTGAAGATTTAGCGACGCGTCTCGTCGTTGAATATGCGGGCAAAACATACGCGTTGCGTTTGCCGCTTGCCGGCGAATTCCAAGCGCAGAATGCGCTCGTCGCCGCCGGACTTGCGCTGGCGACGCATGCGGCGCCCGAGCCGGTCTTCGCGGCGCTCGAAAAGCTCGAAGGGACGCCGGGGCGCCTCGAACTCGTCGGGCGGCGTAACAATGCGCCCGTCTTTGTCGATTATGCCCATAAGCCGGATGCGCTCGAAAAAGCGCTGAGCGCCCTGCGCCCGCTTGCAAGCGGCAGGCTCGTGGTAGTCTTCGGCTGCGGCGGCGATCGCGATTCGGGCAAGCGGCCGATGATGGGCGAGATCGCCGCGCGGCTTGCCGACGAGGTCATTGTCACCGACGACAATCCGCGCTCCGAAGATCCCGCCTCCATCCGCCGTGCCGTCCTTGCCGGCGCGGGTGGCCGCCCGAACGTGCGCGAGATCGGCGATCGCGGAACGGCGATCGCCGCTGCGATCGCCAAACTTGAATCCGGCGATGTTCTGCTCATCGCCGGCAAGGGACACGAGACCGGGCAGATCGTCGGCGATAGAAAGGTTCCATTCTCCGATCAGCAATGCGCCCGTGCGGCATTGAAGGATCACGCCGCATGATGAATCTGCCGCAGCAATCCATGCCGCAGCAAGGAGCGATGCCGTTGTGGACGCCGCTCGGCCTCGTCGGGCCGCTCAACGCGCGGGTCAGCGGCGGCCTCCCGGCGCCGACCTTTGGCTTGTCGATCGACACGCGCACGCTCGCGCCCGGCGATCTGTTCTTCGCCATCAAAGGCGAGAAGGGCGACGGGCACGACCATGTGGCCGAGGCGTTCCGCAAAGAGGCGGTCGCCGCGGTCGTCGACGAAGCGCACGCCGAGGCGCTGAAATCGTTGGGTCCGCTCTACGTGGTCAAGGCGGTTCTGCCGGCGCTCGAACGGCTGGCAGTCGCCGCGCGCACCCGCAGCGTGGCGCGCATCGTGGCCGTGACCGGCTCGGTCGGCAAGACAACGACCAAGGAGGCGTTGCGCCTCGTACTCTGGGAGGCGGGTAGCGTGCATGCGTCGCCGGCCTCCTACAACAATCAGTGGGGCGTGCCGCTGACCTTGGCACGGATGCCGCGCGATACCCGCTTCGGCGTGATCGAGATCGGCATGAATCACGCCGGCGAAATCACGCCGCTCGCCGCCATTGCGCGCCCCCACATCGCCATCATTACCAGCGTCGCGCCCGTCCATCTCGAACATTTCGATTCGATCGAGGCGATCGCCGACGCCAAGGCCGAGATCTTTTCGGGAATCGCGCCCGGCGGCGTCGCGATCCTCAATCGCGATGTCGATCAATTCGAACAGCTTGCCGTCGCGGCGCGTAAATCGGAAGTCGGCCATATCGCCACATTCGGCGAAAGCGACCGCGCCGATGCCGCGCTCGTCGACGTCGAACTCGCTGCGGACCATACGACTGTCACGGCGCGCGTCGCGGGCCGCTATTTGACCTACAAGATCGGCGCGCCGGGCCGCCATCTTGCCGTCGATTCGCTCGCCGTCCTGTTGGCGGCGCAGGCGCTCGGTCTCGATCCGCAAGAGGCGGCGCAAGCGCTCGGCACATTCGATGTGCCGGCCGGGCGCGGACGCAGATTTACGCTGCAAACCAAAGACGGGCCTTTCATGCTCATCGATGAAAGCTATAACGCCAATCCGGCTTCGACGCGCGCCGCGCTGGCGCTGCTCGGCGCGCTGCCCGTCGCCGGCCGGCGCATCGCCGTGTTGGGCGACATGCTGGAACTTGGCGTCGACGCGGCGCAGCTGCATGCCGGCCTCGCGGCGGATGTGGACAAGAACCGCGTCGATCTCGTCTTCGCGGCGGGTCCGTTGATGAAGCATCTTTTCGACGCGCTACCGGAGCCCGCGAAGGGCGCCTGGCAGTCGAGCGCCGCGGCCCTCGAGCCGTCGGTCGTGGCGGCCGTGCGCCCCGGCGACGTGGTCATCGTGAAGGGTTCGAACGCGAGCCGCATGCATGCCATCGTCGCGACCCTCAAGACCCGCTATCATGACGCGGCCTCCGAGTGATCTCTTTCGCAGCGCGGCCCAACAGGAATTTTGAATGCTAACCTGGCTTGCCCAATATTCGCATCATTTCGGCCCGCTCAATCTGTTTCGCTACATCACGTTTCGCTCCGGCGGCGCAACGGCGACGGCGCTGTTTTTTGTGTTTTTCTTCGGGCCGCGGATCATCGCGGCGCTGCGCATCAAACAGGGCAAAGGCCAACCGATCCGCAGCGACGGTCCGCCATCCCATCTGCTGACCAAAAAGGGCACGCCGACGATGGGCGGCCTGATGATCCTCTCCGGCCTCATCGTATCGACCCTGCTGTGGGCCAATCTCGCCAGCCGCTACGTGTGGATCGTGCTTCTCGTGATGGCCGGCTTCGGCCTCATCGGCTTTTATGACGACTATCTGAAAGTGACGAAACAAACGAATGGAGGGCTTTCCGGACTAACGCGTCTCTTGCTCGAAGCGATCATCGCGGTGATCGCCTGCTACGCCATGATGAAGGTCGGGACGTCGGATACGACGGGATTGGCGTTGCCGGCGATCAAGGGCTACGTCGTCGATCTCGGCGTATTCTTCCTGATCTTCGGACCGTTCATCATCATTGCCGCCGGCAACGCCGTCAATCTCACCGACGGACTCGACGGGCTGGCGATCGTGCCGGTGATGATTGCCGCGGCCGCGTTCGGCATCATCGCCTATCTTGCCGGCAATGCGATTTTCTCGGCCTATCTCGGTATTAATTTCGTTCCGGGCGCCGGCGAGCTGGCGGTCGTCTGCGGTGCCTTGATCGGCGCGGGCCTCGGATTCCTTTGGTTCAACGCGCCGCCCGCGCAGATTTTCATGGGCGATACTGGCTCGCTCGCCTTGGGCGGACTGCTTGGCACGATCGCGGTCGCGGTCAAGCACGAGATCGTGCTCGCCAT
>JASHUD010000144.1 GCA_030040215.1 Methylovirgula sp. | reverse complement strand
AACATTGAGATTTTTTACTTCCAGCATCGCGCGTTTCCTATCGAGCCCCAAAATTCCTCATCCGACGCTGCCTTCGAGCGAAACGGCGATCAGCTTCTGCGCTTCGACCGCGAATTCCATCGGCAATTGCTGCAGCACGTCGCGGACGAATCCGTTGACGATCAACGCGGTCGCCTCTTCGGCCGAAAGCCCGCGCTGCATGCAGTAGAAGAGCTGGTCCTCGGAGATCTTCGAGGTCGTCGCCTCGTGCTCGAATTGCGTCGAGGGATTGCGCGATTCGATGTAGGGCACTGTATGCGCGCCGCAGTCGTTGCCGATGAGCAGCGAATCGCAATTGGTGAAATTGCGCGCGCCCGTCGCTTTGCGGTGCGAGGAGATCTGGCCGCGGTACGTGTTCTGCGAATTGCCGGCGGCGATACCCTTCGAAATTACCCGGCTCGTCGTATTCTTGCCGAGATGGATCATCTTGGTGCCGGAGTCGACCTGCTGATGGCCGTTCGAGATGGCGATCGAATAGAATTCGCCGCGCGAATTGTCGCCGCGCAGAATGCAGGACGGATATTTCCAGGTGATCGCCGAGCCGGTTTCGACCTGCGTCCAAGAAATCTTCGAGTTGACGCCGCGGCAGTCGCCGCGCTTGGTGACGAAGTTGAAGACGCCGCCTTTGCCTTTCGAGTCGCCCGGATACCAGTTCTGCACGGTCGAATATTTGATCTCGGCGTCGTCGAGCGCGATCAGTTCGACCACCGCCGCGTGCAACTGGTTCTCGTCGCGGCGCGGCGCCGTGCAGCCTTCGAGATAGGAGACGTAGGCGCCTTTATCGGCGATGATGAGCGTGCGCTCGAACTGGCCGGTATTGCGCTCGTTGATGCGGAAATAGGTCGAAAGCTCCATCGGGCAGCGCACACCCGCCGGCACATAGACGAATGAGCCGTCCGAAAAGACCGCGCTGTTCAGCGTCGCGAAGAAATTATCGGTCGGCGGCACCACCGAGCCTAGATATTTCCGCACCAACTCGGGATGCGTCTGCACCGCCTCCGAGATCGGACAGAAGATCACACCGGACTTGGCGAGTTCCGCCTTGAACGTGGTGAAGACGGAAACCGAGTCGAAGACCGCGTCGACCGCGATGCGTCCGTCGCTTGCGGCGCCTTCGACGCCGGCAAGGATTGCCTGCTCGTTCAGTGGAATGCCCAGCTTCTCGTAGGTCTTCAGGAGTTCGGGATCGACCTCGTCGAGCGATTTCGGGCCCGCGGCCGTTTTCGGCGCCGAGTAATAGTAAAGTTCCTGGTAGTCGATCGGCGGATAGGAGACGCGCGCCCAGGTCGGCTCGCGCATCGTCACCCAGCGGCGATAGGCTTCGAGCCGCCAGTTGGTCATCCAGTCGGGTTCGTTTTTCTTGGCAGAAATGAAGCGGACGATGTCTTCGTTGAGGCCTTTGGGAGCCTTTTCCGCTTCGATATCCGTGAAAAAACCGTACTTGTATTCGCTGACGTCGAGCGCCTTGACGCGCTCGATCGTCTCTTGGACCGCAGCCATTGCCTTCTCCTACCTCGGCGGTTTCAAGGACCGCTGGTTGGGACTTCACGCGGCGGGCTTGTGTCTTGCCCGCACGGTACGGACCGTCTTTTCGAAGGCCCGACCGAACAAATTCACGTCCTCTTCTGTATTCGTCCAACCGAGGCTCACGCGAATCGCCCCTTGCGCAAGGGCAGAGGGTACTCGCATGGCCTCGAGAACATGCGAACGCTTCACCTTTCCCGACGAACAGGCCGAGCCCGACGAAACCGCGACCCCTTCGAGATCGAGCGACATC
Source organism: Methylovirgula sp. (assembly GCA_030040215.1). Classification (GTDB taxonomy): domain Bacteria; phylum Pseudomonadota; class Alphaproteobacteria; order Rhizobiales; family Beijerinckiaceae; genus Methylovirgula. The sequence continues at coordinate 1,807 of JASHUD010000144.1, read as the reverse complement.
AGAAGGACGTGCGCTTCGATGCCCGGCACCGCGAAATTCGACGTGTTGGCCAAGCGCGGCGCATCGGCTCCAAAAAAGACCGCATCGGGAGCAATCCGCAGCACATCGCTTTCCAGCCGATCGCGCAGGCCGCCAAGCCTCGGCTGATCGCCTTCCGCGGCCGCCGCCTCGGCAAAGCCAACGATCGCTGCGACGTTTTCGGTGCCGGCGCGCAGCCCGCGCTCCTGGCCGCCGCCGCGTAGCATCGCATCCTTTATGTGGTGTCTGCTCAAGCCAAAACAAAGGGCGCCCGCCCCTTGCGGGCCGCCCAATTTATGCGCCGAAATGGCCAAAGCATCAGCACCCAAAATCTTGAAATCGCAGCCGATTCTGCCCGCTGCTTGGACCGCGTCGCAAACCACGACGCCGCCCGCCGCATGCACCAAAGTCGCCGCCGCCGCGACGGGCTGAATGACGCCCGTCTCATTGTTGGCGGCCTGAACGGCAAGCATCACGCGCCGTCCCGCATGGCGGGCGAGCGCCGCTTCCAGTCCGGCGAGATCGAGGAGGCCGGCGCGCGTGAGCGGAAGAACTTCGACCGCGTCAATCGGAAACCTGTGCCCGGAGAGGACGCAGGCATGTTCGCCGCCGGCAATGAGCAGGACGTCGAAGGGCCCGACGCCGCCGATCTCGGCGCGCGGGGTCAGAACGAGGTTCAGCGCCTCGGTCGCGCCGGACGTAAAGGTGACGTTCTTCGGGTCGGTTTTCACGAACGCGGCAATCGCTTCGCGCGCGCCCTCGACGCGCGCCCGTGCGGCGCGGCCCTCGGCGTGAACGGACGAAGCATTGCCGCACATGGCGAGCGCGGCGAGCATCGCGGCGCGCGCCGTGGGGCGCAGCGGCGTCGTCGCGTTGTGGTCAAGGTAGGCTCGCACCATCCTCGTTGCCTTTTAAGCTCATGACACAAAAAACAAATTTGCCTGCGTGCACCAAAATGATTGCATCGCGCGGTGCGGGCTGTGCTAGATGGCGTGGCGACCGCGTCCCGCGCGGCTGCGGCCTGCCATTCACCGCCTGGGTGTTAGAATAATTCTAACACCATTTAGGTGCTCCGGGCCAACTGAGTCAAGCAATTGCCAAGTTTGGGAAATCCGCGCGGCAGAGGGATCGCTGCCGGGTCTACGATCGCAACCGGGGTTCGAACGCCCTGAAATTCGGGAGCATGGATGCCAGAGATCATTTTCACTGGTCCCGCCGGACGTCTTGAAGGACGTTTTCAACCTTCGAGCCAACGCGGCGCGCCGATTGCCATCATTTTGCATCCGCATCCGCAGTTCGGCGGCACGATGAACAATCAGATCGTCTACAATCTCTATTACACGTTTGCCGAACGCGGCTTTTCGGTCCTGCGCTTCAACTTCCGCGGCGTCGGCCGCAGCCAAGGCGTATTCGATCACGGCCAGGGCGAATTGTCGGATGCCGCCGCAGCGCTTGATTGGGCACAGACGATCAACCCCGATGCGCGCGCCTGCTGGATCGCCGGCGTATCCTTCGGTGCATGGATCGGCATGCAGCTTTTGATGCGCCGCCCGGAAGTCGAAGGATTCATTTCCATAGCGCCGCCCGCCAACCGGTTCGACTTTTCCTTCCTCGCTCCCTGCCCGTCCTCCGGGCTCTTCGTGCACGGCGACCAAGACCGTGTCGCGCCTTTGAAGGAAGTCACCGGTCTCATCGAGAAGTTGAAGACCCAGAAGGGCATTTCGATCGAGCACGCGGTGATTCCGGGCGCCAACCATTTCTTCGAGAATTGCGTCGATGCGCTGATCGA
>JASHUD010000143.1 GCA_030040215.1 Methylovirgula sp. | reverse complement strand
CGGCTGGAACCATGTCGAGTACCAGGCGCTCGGCGCCGAGTGGAAGACGCGCGGGGCGCGCCAGGCCGAGCAGGTTCAAGTGCTGCGCCGGTTGTGGACCGAGGATCTCGTGACCTTCGCCGGCCGGTTTCATGACCTGCGCGAGGTCAACATCCTGCCGCGGCCGGTCCAGCGGCCGATCCCGATCTGGTTCGGCGGCTCGTCCGACGCGATCATCGAGCGCGCGGCGCGGCTGGGCGATGGCTGGATGCCGATCATGCCGCCGGATCAGGAGGCCGCAGCGAAGCTGGCAGCGTTGCGCGCCCACCTCCGATCGTTCGGGCGGGATCCAGCCGGCTTCGGCCTGGAGGCGTGGCTGCGCATGAAGGAACCCGACCCCCAGCTTTGGTCCGCCGCCGCAGAGGGCTGGCGCCGGCTTGGCGCCGAGGTGGTGATGCTCTATCCGACCTACCGGATCGCGAGTTTCGACGAGCAGATCCAGACGCTGCGGCGCTTCAAAGAGGTGGTGGAGGGCTAGGCCGCATCAATCCCGGTTCAGGCCGCGCGGATTCCGCCGAGAAAGGCGTCGACCTCAAGGCGAAGCTTCTCTGCCAGGCGGGACAGATCCCCGGCGGCAGCAAGCACGTGCTCGGCCGCTTTGCCGGTCATGCCTGCCCCCTGGCTGACGCCGGCGATGTTGGCATAGACCTCCTGAGTTCCACGCGCCGCCTCTTGGGTATTGCGGGTGATCTCGTGCGTCGCGGCGCCCTGCTCCTCGACCGCCGAAGCGATCGCGGTAGAGATCTGGTTGACCTCGGCGATGGTATGGCTGATGCCGCGGATCGCATCGACGGCGCCTTTGGTCGCGGACTGGATCGCCGCCACCTGCGCGGCAATGTCGTCGCCTTGCCCGTCTGCACCGCCAAGGACTTGACCTCGCTCGCGACCACGGCAAAGCCCTTGCCGGCCTCTCCGGCGCGCGCCGCTTCGATCGTCGCATTGAGCGCCAGAAGATTGGTCTGCCGGGCGATCGCTTCGATCGCTCCGGCCATGCCGCGGATCTGATCCGCCGTCGATTGAAGCACAGCTAGCCGGTCGCCGATATAGCTGACGCGGCTATCGATGACGGTCATAGCGCTCGTCGCGGCGCGCCCGTCGGTGACGCAATTTTCCAACGTGTGGCGGGTGCGGTCGGCGCCTTCGGCGCTTATCACGGAATTTTCGGCGAGCGCGTTGATGGAGATTGCCAGTTCTTCGACGGCACCGGAGATCGCCTTCGCCGAGTGCGTCATTTCGTGGATGTCATGCGAGATCCAGGTGACGTTGACGGCGGTTTCGGAAGCCTCGGCGGAAAGCGTCGCAACGAGGGAGGTGTCCTCGAGAATGCGCGTTTCGACCCAGCGCGCGAGTTTCCCCAGCGCCCGCCCGAAACGCCCGACGGAAATTGCCGCGGAGCCCTTGGCAGCGAATGCCTCGATCGCCTCGGCGAAGGGGCTTTCGACGTCCTCTTTGGCCGCGCTCGGCTCGACCGCCGAGTTCCGCCGGACCAGTTGGAACATCAACCCTCCCGCTTTTCGTTGCCGGCACGACGAGCGGCCGCTTGGTTAGCAAAACGTTAAGCTAAGTTTGCGGATCTTAGCCCCGATAAGGTCAAATATTGGTAACTGCGCGACCGGCGGCCGGGTTCATCCTGATTTGTGGGCCCCACGCCTTCATTGCCGTTCCTCGCACGGCGTGTTACCCGCCCGCCATGCTCGAAGGACTGCCGCCGAATAACGCCGCATTCGTCATGCGCGTTACGTGTGCGCCCACGACGGCGCTGCGCATCGTCGATGTTATTGTGGAGAGTTTCGATCCGGCCGAGACCGCCGCGGCGGCGTTCGAGCGAAGCGATTCGGAATCCTGGGGCGTCGAAGCCTATTTCGGTGCGGCGCCGGACGAAACGCAGGTGCGCGCGCTAATCGGCGTCGTTGCCGGCGCAAAGATCGCCCGTGCGGCATCGTTCGGTCGCGTCGATTCCCGCGATTGGGTGACGCATTCGCTTGTGGGACTTGCGCCGGTGCGCGTCGGACGTTTTCTCATTCATGGCGAGCATGACCGCAAGGTTGTCGGCGCGCAGGAGATTGGCATCGAGGTCGAAGCGGCGTTGGCTTTCGGAACGGGCCATCATGGTTCGACGCGCGGCTGTCTCTTCTTCCTCGCTGCCGTCGCCAAACGGCGCCGCCCCCGCGCTGTCCTCGATGTTGGCACCGGCACTGGCATTTTGGCAATCGCAGCGGCGCGGATGTTCCGTTTGGCGGTGAAGGCCGGCGATATCGATGCGGTCGCGGTCGCTACCGCCCAAGCCAATGCGAAGCGCAATCGCGCTGCGCCGCTCGTGCGGCCGATCGTGGCGCGCGGCGTCGCGCATCCGGCATTGCGGAGCGCCGCGCCTTACGATCTCGTCCTCGCCAACATTCTTGCCGCGCCGCTGCGAACGCTGGCGCCCGCGCTGCGCCAAATCCTGGCGCCGGGCGGCGAGATCATTCTTTCCGGGCTTCTGCCGCGTGATGTGCCGGGCGTGGTGAGCGCCTATGCTGCGCAAAAGATTCGCCTCGTGCGGCGTCTCGAACTCGACGGCTGGGCGACGCTTTTGATGCGACGGCATCTCCCGGACCTTCGCCTCACCTGTCCCCGCAAGCGGGGAGAGTAAGAAGCGGAGAGAGGAACGTTGCGCAAACGCTCCGCATCTGCTTTGAGCGTGCTAAGGACCGCGGAATGAACTCGGATCAGATCGTCATCATCGGCGCCGGGCACGGCGGCGTGCAGCTCGCCGCCTCGCTGCGCGAAGAAGGATTTTCGGAGAAGATCGTCCTCATCGGCGACGAGAAGGATCTTCCCTATCAGCGTCCGCCGCTTTCCAAAGCGTTCTTGAAACGCGCCACGCAAGAGGACGGCGTTTTGTTGCGCGGCCACGGTTTCTATCCGCAGAACAAGATCGATCTCGCGCTTGGCGAACGGACGGTCGAGATCGATCGCGCCCAGCGCCGCGTTCGCCTCGCCTCCGGCGCAACGCTCGGCTATTCCAAACTGGTGCTGGCGACCGGCGGCATCCAACGCGCGTTGCCCATCGAAGGTGCGACGCTCGACGGCGTCCTGTCGCTGCGCACGCTCGCCGAGGCGCGCGTGCTGCGCGAACGGCTCGAAGCTTCGCAGAACGTCATCGTCATCGGCGCGGGGTTCATCGGCCTCGAATTCGCGGCGACCGCCGCCGCGCAAGGCCGCAACGTCGAAGTGTTCGAGCTTGCCGATCGGCCGATGGCCCGCTCCGTTACCGCGCAGACTTCCGCGTTCTTCGCCGCCGCGCATCGAAAATTCGGCGTGAAGCTCAATTTCGGCGTGAGCATCACGACGATCAAAGGCAGCGCGGGCAAAGTCGCGGAAGTTCTAGCTTCCGACGGCCGCGTCTTGCCTGCCGACATGATCCTTGTCGGCATTGGCCTCAGGCCCAGCGACGA
>JASHUD010000142.1 GCA_030040215.1 Methylovirgula sp. | reverse complement strand
TCGAGCTTAACGCGGTCGCATTCGGCGGGTTGCTCGTCATACGCCGTATCGCCGTGGCGATCGGACTTACGACGGATCGGCCGCTGAAATTGCCTTTGCGCGCGTAACGGCGTCGGGACCGGCTAGGCCGGTCCCGCGAGCGGCGCGCCGTAGGCGTCGCGTCGAGTTCTTTAAATTCGGTTGCGAAGCGCTCGATCCAGGCGCTTTCGCGCTGCGGATCGGGCCGTGCAAGGCGGTGGCAGAAGACATTGACATTGATCGACCGGTTGGAGCGGGCGCGGACCGCGGCAATCGACGCCCGGATGCCATCCGTATCGGTCACGCCGGCGCCGATTGCACTAGGGCCGCCGGCATTGCCGACCGCCGCCGCCACGGTGGCGAGGATGCGTCGGCCATCGGCTTGGATAATCGGATCGATGCCGATGCGAGTCCCCCGTGAACTGTGGACCCGCGGAAGAGGTGATCCACCACCGGCCGTGTGGTCATTGCTTAGTTTTTTGACTAATGGAGCCCGCAATGCAGATCGCCCCCTTCGACTTGATAGCCCATCTCGCGGAAGATCCCAATCACGGATGGAGCATTGGCAGCTTCGGCGCGATCGGAGAATTTGTCCGCGACCAGGAAGAGCCGGTAAACATTGTCCGAAGCGCGGGCCGCTTTGAGCTCACGACGCCACGCGGCGCGATGCGGATCGCGCCGGAGACGCCGCTGACGGGCATCGCCTGGGATAGCTTATCGTCGGACGACGAGTCATGGGGTCATGCGCTAGCCTTCTGCACAGGCAGACCTGCCGACGCTCCCCGCGTGATCGCCGCGCTGGGACCGGATGCGAACGCCATTCGCGCGGAAGACAGAAATGCCGCCTTGTTCGACCTTGGGGTCGGGGTAGGCGCGGTCAGAATGTGCGTGCGGACCCATGACGCTGCGCTGGTAAGCGCGCTCACGATGGCCGAAGGTCGGCCTATTCTCTCCTTAACCACGATAATGACGGAGATGCTTCGCGCTCAGCCGCATCGTGTGTTACTGTCACCGGCAGGACGCATCGAAGTCTTTCAACCAATACCGCCGCCGGACGGAAAATCGCCTATTGGACCGCATACCCACTTGCTGCCGAAGTTGATCGCTACGAATCGGGCGCATTCGTCGAACATCCCCCTTCCGGATGGCCTGCAAGCCGCCTTGACGGTTCATCCTCGATCTCCATGGCGCACTAATCTTGGCGAGCGTCATCCTTTTGACGAGAGCGCGGACGCCGCGTTCCTGGGGCTTCTTGAAACCTATGGGCTCCCTCAGGACGCCGCAGTTCGCGAGGCGGTCCGCGCCGCGGTCCGAAGCGGCGCCGCACCCGATCACGCCGATTGGCCGGACAGCAGGCGAGGTCGAATAGTGGCTCGGATCATGTTGCGCCGTATGGCCGCCGCAGGCGATGAACTGGCCAGGCCTTGGCGCGCCCTTTACGACCGAATTCCGGCCGAAGCCGAAGAGCATGGGTGACGTACCCTGAGTGCGCAGCGAGCGATTTCTATTACCGCGACGAGATCGCCGGCTGGCGGTGCGACGGGCATCTCAATCGGTTTGACCTCGCGTTCTCGCGCGACGCCGAGGAGAAGATCTACGTCCAGCACCGGATGTTGGAGCGCGGCGCCGAACTCTGGCGATGGCTCGACCGCGGGGCGCGTTTCTACGTCTGCGGTGACGCGGACCGCATGGCCAAGGACGTGGACATCGTCCCTCAAGATAGTCGTGGCACAATACGGCGGCCTCAGCGAGGCCGATGCAGACGCCTACGTGAACCGGATGGCGCTGGAAAAGCGCTATGTGCGCGATGTCTATTAAAATCTGTCGTGAATGCGCTAATGTTGCCGGAGCAATATCGAGGGAGGCAGTCGTCCTCGGGATCCTCGAACGCGCGAAACGCTCCTGCATGCGATCGTCAAAACGCGTCAATGGATCGACGAGATCATGAAAGGAAAAGCCCACTCTCTCGATGAGATCGCCGAGCGTGAAAATCTCGCTGAACGTTATGTGCGACGTCTTGCGGCCCTTGCTTTCCTGTCACCGAAAGTTATCCGCGCTATCATCGACGAGACCGCGCCTTCGGACCTTACCGTGACGAACCTGACGCAAGCGCTTCCGCATTCCTGGGCGATGCAGGAACAGATGTTCGGCGTCTACTAAAAGGGTGGAAAGCTGGGAAAGGTTGGCGGCGCTTCCAAGCGCCGCTTTTTGTTTCAAGGCGGTCCAGACCACTCGGGCAATCGTCAAACGTTCAGCGAAAGCGAACCGGTCTCGGCGGTTTGCGAACCAAACTCCACTCAGCGACTCGGAAAACTTCGGACATTTTAAAATGACCATCCGAGACCGAAGCCGAGTTCGGGCGGTTTCAAGGGCAATATAAATGCGATCGCGGTCTCGGGAGGGCGTGTCGATCTATTAGGCTCCGAAAATTCCGTGGCTTTTTGCCCGGGTGGCTCGAAAGGGCGGATTTCCGGAATGCCTGGCTGGGGCGGGAGGATTCGAACCTCCGTATGGCGGAATCAAAATCCGCTGCCTTACCGCTTGGCTACGCCCCAAATCCCGACTCTGCGTGCGCCCGGCCGTTTGCGGCGCGACCATAGGGCCGGCTCTGGAGTGCCGCAACCTCTTCCTCTATGAAGACCGTACCGTCGGTTCGGCGCGGCGGCTTTGGACTTCGAGAGGATCAGCGGATGCCGCCGGCACCACTGCGCAAGGTTGATTTGGGCCGTCTCGAAATGGCGGTGGCGACGGACGGCGGCGCGCTTTATGTCCGCTCGCCCCTGCGACTCGAAACCTACGATACGCACGTCACGGCTTGGCTCGACGATTGGGCGGCACGCGCACCGCAGCGCGTCTTTCTCGCCGAACGCGATGCGCGCGGCCATTGGCAGGAGCTGACCTACGCCGAAGCACGGGCGCGAGTGCGGACGCTCGCCGCGGCGCTCCTCGATCGAGGTCTCGGCCCCCAGCGGCCGCTCGTCGTGCTTTCCGGCAATCGCATCGCGCATGCGTTGGTGGCGCTCGCGGCGCTCTATGTCGGCATTCCTTATGCGCCGATTTCGCCGGCGCTCGCCTCGGCCGATTCCGGCGCCTTGCAACGCATCCTCGAACTGCTGACGCCGGGGCTCGCATTGGTCGAGGACGGCCGGCGCTTCGGCGCGGCGATCGACGCGGCTGTGCCGGAATCCGTTGAAATCTTTGCCGCCGAGACACCGAGCGGCCGCGCCGCCGATCTCGCTCCGCTCTTTGCGACGCCGGAAACGCCGGCGCTCGAGGCGGCGCATGCCAGAATCGGCCCCGACATGATCGCCAAATTCATGTTCACGTCCGGTTCGACGGCGACGCCGAAAGCGGTCATCACCACGCAACGCATGCTCTGCGCCAATCAGACGATGGTCGCATCCTCTCTGCGCTTTCTGCGCGACCAACCGCCGGTGCTCGTCGATTGGCTTCCCTGGCATCATAGTTTCGGCGGCAACCAGAATTTCAATCTCGTGCTTCGCCACGGCGGCACGCTTTACATCGATGCCGGCCGACCGACCGAGATCGCGGCGACGCTCGCCAATCTGCGCGAGATCTCCCCGACGCTTTATTTCAACGTGCCAGGCGGGTTCGAAGCGCTGCTGCCGCAGCTCGCTCGCGACAAGGCGCTCGCCCGAAACTTTTTCCGCCGCCTTCAGCTCAACTTCTGCGCCGGCGCTTCGCTGCCGCGCCATTGCCTCGACCATCTCGCCGAGATCGCGGCGCAGACCTGCGGCGAGCGGATTTTGATGATGCGCGGCTATGGGGCGACCGAAACTTCTCCGGCCACAGCATTCGCAGGCGAAGACGGCGGCTTTCTGCCGCTGCCCGGCAGCGAACTGAAGCTCGTGCCGGCGGGAGAACGCCATGAGGCGCGGATCAAAGGTCCGCACGTCACCCCAGGCTACTGGCGGCGCGACGACCTCACGCGCGGCGCTTTCGACGCCGAGGGGTATTATCGCAGCGGCGATGCGCTGCAGATCTCCGAAACGGGCGGGCTTCGGTTCGACGGGAGACTCGACGAGGATTTCAAGCTTGCGACCGGCGCATGGGTGCGGGTCGGCGCGCTGCGCGAACAATTCCTCGAAGCGTTCGCTCCCTATGTAAAAGATCTGGCGATTGCCGGGGCGGACAAGACGAATCTTGCGGCGCTTGTCTTTACGGATGTTGCGGCGTGCCGCGCGTTAGCGCGTCTCGGCGCGCGGGCTTCGCCCGCCGAGATTCTTGCCCATCCTGCTGTGCTCGAAAAATTCGGCGCGTTGCTGAACGCTTTCGCCGCGCCGTCGCGCCGGATCACACGGATCATGCTTTTGCACGAGCCGCCGCAGCCCGGCGAACTCACTGACAAGGGCGGCCTTAACCAGCATGCCGTGCTCGCCCGACGTGCGGCGCTCGTCCGCGATCTTTATGAGGGCCGCGGCAGCGCCGCCGCGGTCGTCGCGCTCGAAACGCTTGCCGTTTCCTGACCAAAGGCGCGAGGCGACGCATGGCAAGGGCCAATTCACCTTGCAGAGCGAAAGCCGTCGCCGTAGCGCCCGCAGCTTGCTAAAGAGAGCGGTAAATTTGAGGAAATTCCGTGCGCGAACCGGATTTTACAGATTCACGCGCCGCCTGCGCGGCGATTCTGACCCATCTCGAGGCGGCGGGTTATCCCCGCTGCGAACCGCCGATTTTGCAAAAGCCGGCGGTCTTTTTCGATTCGGGCGAGGATATCCGTAGCCGTCTTTACCTGACGAGCGATCTGTCGGGTGCCGAATATTGCCTGCGCCCGGAATATACGATTCCCGTCTGCCGCCAATACCTCGCTTCGGAAGCGGTAGGAAGGCCCGCGACGTTCAGCTATTGCGGTCCGGTTTTCCGCTATCGCAACGAAGGCCCGAGCGAATTCCTGCAGGCCGGGCTGGAAAGTTTTGGTCGGGCCGACCGCGAAGCGGCGGATGCCGAGATTCTAAGCCTGGCGCTCGACGCGGCGGCAAATGCCGGCGGCCCCGCGCTCGCGGTACGCTTCGGCGACGCCGGGCTGATCCATGCGCTGCTCGCGGCGCTTGACCTTTCGCCGCAATGGCGCCGCCGCGTCCTGCGCGGCCACGCCCAAGAGAAGACGCTCGACGCGGTTCTGGCGACCGCGACGAACGCTACGGGCCATGATCATAGCGGCGTACTCGCGGCGCTCGAAGGAGCCGACAAGCAAGGTGCGCGCGCCCTCGTCGAAGACCTGCTCGCGATCGCCGGGATTTCGGCGGTCGGAGGACGCAGCGCCGCCGAGATCGCCGAACGCTTTCTCGAACAGGCGGCATTGAAATCCGGACCCGGATTTCCCGCCGAGCAGCGCGCCGTTCTCGAATCTTTCCTCGCCATCGAGACCGACCCGGATGAAGCTTCGCAGCGATTGCGCCGGCTCGCCGCGGACGCGCGTCTCGATCTTGGCGCGGCGCTCGATCGCTTCGATGCGCGGCTCGGCTTCCTGGCGGCGCGGGGGATCGACGTGGCCGAACTGCGTTTTGCGACGCGGTTCGCGCGCAATCTCGATTACTACACGGGCTTTGCGTTCGAAGCGTCGGAGGATCCGGGGGACAGGCCGGTCGTCGGCGGCGGCCGCTACGACGGATTGTTGCGCTCGCTCGGCGCGCCCACCGATATTCCGGCGGTCGGCGCGGCGATCTTCGTCGAACGGCTCACGGCGCAACCTGCGGATCGGCAACGATGAGCAATTCTGGAACGCTCGTAATCGCAGTGCCGTCGAAAGGGCGGCTTCAGGAGAATGCGGCCGCATTCTTCGCGCGGGCCGGCTTGGGCCTCGTGCAGGGCCGCGGCGCCCGCGATTATCGCGGCCGAATCGCGGGTCTCGAAAACGTCGAGGTCGCTTTTCTTTCGGCCGCCGAGATCGTCACCCAGCTCGCCGCCGGCGCTGCGCATCTGGGCGTGACCGGCGAGGACCTGGTGCGCGAAACGGTGCCCGACGCCGATGCGAAGTTCGAACTTCTGGCGCCGCTCGGATTTGGCAACGCCAATGTCGTCGTCGCCGTGCCGCAGGCGTGGATCGACGTCAAGACAATGGCGGATCTTGAGGACGTTGCGGCGACCTTTCGCGCCAAACGCGGCGAGCGGATGCGAGTCGCCACCAAATACGTGAGCCTGACGCGGCGGTTCTTCGCGGCGAGCCACGTGACCGATTACCGTATCGTCGAGAGTGCCGGCGCGACCGAAGGCGCGCCGGCGGCCGGTACGGCGGAACTCATCGTCGACATTACGACCACGGGCGCAACGCTTGCCGCCAACGGCCTGAAAGTCCTCGACGACGGCGTGATCCTGCGCTCCGAGGCCAATCTCGTCGCGTCTCTCGCGGCGCCGTGGAACGAAGAGGCGCGCGAGGCGGCACGCATCATCCTCGCGCGGATCGCGGCGGAAGAGGCGGCGCGCACGACGTGCGAAGTCTCGGCGCGGCTCGCGCAAGCCGATGTCGAACTCTTCGCGCACGCCGAAGTTCTGTTCGCGGCGCGGCCGCGCCGGCATCTTGCCGACGGCTGGCTGACGCTCACCTGTCCGGCAGAGAAGGTTGCGGCGCTTGCCGATTGGCTGGTCAGACAAGGCGCGGCGGAAGTCACCGTGAACGCGCTCGATTACGTATTCGCCGCGGAAAACAGGCTCTACGAGCGGCTGCTGGCGCGGCTCGATTAACGACACCGGTTTATTCCGCCGCCTGTGCCGCGACGTCGCCCGGCGTGTAAATGCCCGTGCCGGTCGGATGCATTTCGAACCGGCGCTTGTGGAACGGAGCGACGCTGGAGCGATGCCCGATCGAGACCACCGTCGTGCCCGGCAGGTTCTCGCGGATCGCCCGATAGATCTCGGCTTCCATCGGCTCGTCCATGGCAGTCGTCGCTTCGTCGAGGAAGAGCCAGTCGGGCTTGGCGAGGAGGGCCCGCACCACCGCAATACGCTGTTGTTCGCCGCCCGATAGCGTCTGCGACCAGACGTCTTCAACGTCGAGCTTGCCGACGAGGTCGCCGAGATTGGCGGCGACGAGCGCCGAGCGAAGCGTCTCGTCGTCATACGTATCGGGCGGGGCCGGATAGGTGAGCGCGGCGCGCAACGTGGCGATCGGAATATAGGGCTTTTGCGGGAGCAGCATGACGCGCGCGTCGGCAGGCACTTGCACGCTGCCCTCGCCATACGGCCACACCCCGGCAATCGCCCGGAAGAACGTCGACTTGCCCGATCCGGAGGGACCGGTGAACAACGTCGGCTCGTGCGCGGCGAGGCGCAGATTGGCGCCTTCGATGATGGCGCGCCCGTCCGGTAGGCGCACCGTCAGTGCATCGACGTTGACGCCTTCCTGATTCGACGGCGTCCATTGCGGCGTGGTTTCGAAGGTCTCGGCCGTCTCGATCGCCCTTTCGAACGAATTCAAGCGGTCGAGCACTGATTTGAACTCGGCGAGATAGACGTAATAGGAGACGAAGAACGTCAGCGCGTCGTTGACGCTGCCGAAAGCACGCGCCGTCTGCGTCATGATGCCGAGTTCGATCTTGCCAGCGAAATAGAAGGGAGCCGAAACGATGTAAGGAATGAACGGGCTGATCTGCCCATAGGACGCGGTGAAGGCGGTCAGCCGCTTCCGGCAGGCGACGATCTCGAAATAATTCTTGACTATCGAGGCGAACCGCTGGCGTAGCGAGACCTTCTCGGCATTCTCGCCATTCAGCAGCGCCACCTGCTCGGTATATTCGCGCAATCTTGCAAGCGAAAAGCGAAAGTCAGCCTCGTAGCGCTGCCGGACGAACGACAGACGCACCAGCGGCCGGCCGATCCAATGGGTGAGAAGCGTACCAAGTCCGGCATAGATGATCGCCACCCAGCAGAGGAAGCCAGGCACGGCGATCGATGTATAAGGCATGGTGAAATTGGCCGACAGGATCCACAGAATGATCGCGAAGGAAACAAGCGACGTCAGGTTGGAGATCAGCAGGATCGAAAAGGAATAGACTCCATAGCCGATCTGGCCGCCGTCGATGAAGCGGTTGATGTCTTCGGAAATACGTTGATCGGGGTTATCGGTAGCGGCGCCGACCAGCGACATCCGATAATGCGTGTGATTGCTGAGCCAACGGCCGGTGTAATAATCAGTGAGCCAACGCCGCCATTTGATGACCAGCGTCGATTGCACGACGTATTCGACGACCGCCGCGAAGATGTACAGAAACGCCCAGACCAGAAACACCGTGAAGAGCTGATACCAGAACGCCTTGGCGTCGTGGTTCTGGATCGCGTTGAACCAATCGCGCGAGAAGTACGAGAGGCGGATGTTGATGCCGACTTCGGCCTGGTTGAGGAGGACCAGGAAGACGACCATTGCCGAGGCCACGCCGCGTTCGAGCCCGCGAAAGGCGGGAAACGGCCAGATGCGCGCCGTGGTGCGCTCGGCGGTTTCGAAATAGCGGTCCGCGATGCGCGTCATGGAGCGCACCACTGGGAAGAATGAGACGGCGTAGACGAGAATCGCGAAGATCGCGACCGTCAGCGGCAGGCTGATCGGCAGCTCGTAGCTGGCGAGTGCCGCCGGCCAGAATTTCAGCTTGGCGGCCAGAACAAGCGGACCGAAGATCACCACTTCGGTGCCGAAAATCGCCGCGAAAATCCTCAGATAGCTGGAAATTGCGCGGCTCTCATAGATCGTGATCGCGCAGATCACCGAGGTAGCGCTCAACACATAGAGGATCGGATCTCCCGTCCCATGGGCGACAAAGGCGGCGGCTGCGGCGAAGAGCGCGATAAGGATTGCAAGGAGTTTCATTGTACCTTCGTGTTGTCTTGTAGGACGGGGAAGCCTGCGGTCACGCCGTTTCGCGGCGGGCCTCGGACTTCATGCTCCCAACCCTTCCACGCGGGCGGACGTTTTCTGTGAAACGCTCAGCGTGCGGCGCTTAAGCGGCTCGGACCCTAACACAGCGTTCCGAGCATGTTCGCGTGCAGGATCTGGGCCGAGCTCACGGTAGCGATCTAAGTCATTGTTATTGCATGCGTCAAGAAAGGTTCCCGGCGAGCACGAAGCCTTCGCCTCGACATGGCCCGGGATCGCGGTCTTTTGCAAATGGAAAATGCGTCGCAATGAGGGCGCGGGCGGAGCAGCGCGAGCGGCCCTTAGTCGCCGATATTCCGGCTGGCAACGGCAGTTGCGGCGTTGATCGAGGCAACGAGCACCGGGGACGGCCGGAACGTCAGCACGCGGCGTGGCTTGATCGGTACCTCGATGCCGGTGCGCGGATTGCGGCCGATCCGCTCGCGTTTGGCACGCACGGAAAAAAGCCCGAACGACCGGAGCTTGACCGTTTCGCCGCGCACCAGGGCGACTGAGATCTCTTCGAGCGCCACCTCGAAAATCTCGCGCGCTTCGGCGCGCGACAGCCCCTTGCAGGCCTCGTAGACGGTATTCAAAAGATCGGCCCGCGTAGTCGTCTTTTTGGGCGCTCCGTTCAGTGAGGCGTGACGCACTTCTTTCTCCCTACGTAGGAATAGTGCGAACCTGAGCGCTTCAAGGGCAAATCTGGAAACGCCCGAATTGCGCGGCGAGATTCCTGGCCGCTCCGCAATCCTCCACAATCATAAATCTCGCCGCCGGGGCAAGTGCCGTCAACAAATAAAAGCCCCGGAAATCCGGGGCTTTCAAAGTCGTGAATTATGACGGCGCGGATTAGAAATCCATCCCGCCCATGCCGCCCATGCCTCCCATTCCGCCACCTGCCGCGGCCGTTTCTTTCTTCGGCTGATCGACGACGATGGCTTCGGTCGTGATCAGCAGGCCGGCCACGGAAGCCGCGTCCTGGAGGGCCGTGCGAACGACCTTGGTCGGATCGATAATGCCGAGCTTGACGAGGTCGCCGAACTCGCCCGTTTGGGCGTTATAGCCGTAAGCGTAATGGCTGTTCTCGACAATTTTGCCGACGACGACGGCACCGTCCGCGCCGGAGTTGTCAATGATCTGCTTGGCCGGCGTTTGAATGGCCTTGCGGACAATGTCGATACCGGCTTTCTGGTCGGCATTTTCGGACTTGAGCGCCAGCAGGCCCTTTACCGCCCGCAGCAGGGGGACGCTGCCGCCCGGCAGGATTCCCTCTTCGCGGGCCGCCCGGGTGGCGTTGAGGGCGTCTTCGACGCGGTCCTTCTTCTCCTTCACCTCGACCTCCGAGGCGCCGCCGACCTTGATCACCGCCACGCCGCCGGCCAGCTTGGCGAGCCGCTCCTGCAGTTTCTCGCGATCGTAATCCGAGGTCGTCTCGGCAATCTGCGACTTGATCTGCGCGATCCGCGCCGCGATCTCGGCCTTGGCGCCGGCGCCGTCGATGAGCGTGGTCTTTTCCTTCTCGATGCGCACCCGCTTGGCGCGGCCGAGCATGGGAAGCGTGACGTTCTCGAGCTTGATGCCAAGGTCCTCGGAGATCAGCTGGCCGCCGGTCAGGATGGCGATGTCTTCGAGCATGGCCTTGCGGCGATCCCCGAAGCCAGGCGCCTTGACGGCCGCCACTTTGAGGCCGCCGCGCAGTTTGTTCACGACCAGCGTGGCAAGCGCCTCGCCCTCGACGTCCTCGGCGACGATGAGTAGCGGCTTGCCGGTCTGTACGACCGCTTCAAGCACGGGCAGCATGGCCTGCAAGGACGACAATTTCTTCTCGTAGACGAGGATATACGGTTCCTCGAGCTCGGCGATCATCTTTTCGGCGTTGGTAATGAAATACGGCGAGAGATAACCGCGGTCGAATTCCATACCCTCGACGACGTCGAGTTCGGTTTCCAGGCTTTTCGCCTCTTCGACCGTGATGACGCCTTCGTCGCCGACCTTCTGCATCGCGGTTGCGATCATCTTGCCCACCGAAGAGTCGCCGTTGGCGGAAATCGTGCCGACCTGGGCGATTTCGTCGTTTGAAGTAACCTTCTTCGAGTTGGCCTTGAGATCGGCGACGACGGCTTCGACGGCGACGTCGATGCCGCGCTTAAGATCCATCGGGTTGAGGCCGGCGGCGACCGCCTTCGTGCCTTCCCGGATGATCGACGCCGCAAGCACGGTCGCCGTCGTGGTGCCGTCGCCGGCCACGTCGTTTTGTTTGGAAGCGACTTCGCGCACGAGTTGGGCGCCGAGGTTCTCGAACTTGTCGGCAAGCTCGATTTCCTTGGCGACCGTAACGCCGTCTTTGCTGATGCGCGGTGCGCCAAACGACTTTTCGATCACTACGTTGCGGCCCTTGGGCCCCAAGGTAATCTTCACGGCGTTGTTGAGGATTTCGACGCCGCGCAACATGCGGTCGCGGGCATCGGAGGAGAAGCGTACGTCTTTCGCAGCCATTTTATGAAACTCCTGGAATCGCGGTTTGTGGATCGCTCAAGGCGGGCTCTCAGGCGACGACGCCGAGGATGTCGCTCTCCTTCATGATGAGGAGCTCCTGGCCGTCGATCTTGACCTCGGTGCCCGACCATTTGCCGAAAAGAATGCGGTCGCCCGTCTTGACGTCGAGGGGAACGAGCTTGCCGGTTTCATCGCGGGCGCCGGGGCCGACGGCGATGATCTGGCCTTCCTGGGGCTTCTCCTTCGCTGTGTCGGGAATGATGATCCCGGCCTTCGTCTTTTCCTCGCCTTCGAGACGCTTGACGACCACGCGGTCATGCAGGGGTCGGAACTTCATTGCATGCTTCCTTTAAAGGGTTGCCGGAAGGCACTCCGCGCAAAGCGGGCGCGCTTCGCGGAATGGATTGAAATTGTTAGCACTCCGATATGGAGAGTGCTAACAGCGCCTTGCACATAGGCGGCGGGGGCTACGCTGTCAAGGCGCCGGCGAGCGCCAATCGTCTCGAAAGGCCTGGTCCTTCCCCGCGAGTCAGGGCACGGCAAGCGCTACGAAGCGTTCCTCGCCCGAAGGATTCGCCACCAGCAAAAGCGCCAGTTTTTTGCCGGCGCTTTTCAGCGCGTTAAGCTTTTTGGCGACGTCGGCCGGTTGCGACACGGGCTCCTGGTTGATTTCTAGGATCACTTCGCCCGGCTGGATATTTTTCTCGGCGGCGGGGGAATCGGAATCGACGCCCGCCACCACCACGCCGGAAGTGACGCTGTCCTTGATCGAGAATTTGAGGCGTGCGGTGCTGTCGAGGCCCGCGAACGTCATGCCGAGACTTTTTTCGGCCGCCTCATTGGGCAGGCTTTGCTGCTGGTCAGGGGCGCTCGTTGCAAGCGAAGCTTGTTTTTCAGTGTCTTCGAGGCGTCCCAACGTAACGGCTTTGGTGAGCTCGTGACCTTTGCGCAGGATCACGATTTCGACCGACTTGCCGACCGGCGTGGCGGCGACAAGTTTCGGCAGTTCGTGCGCGTCTTGGATCTGCGCGCCATCGAACTTGACGATCACGTCGCCGGTCGCGATGCCTGCCTGGGCAGCCGGCCCGTCGGTATCGGTTCCGGCCACCAATGCCCCGTGCACGTTGCCGAGATCGAGACTCTCGGCGATCGAATCGTCGATCGGCTGGATGCGCACGCCGAGCCAGCCGCGTCGGGTTTCGCCGTATTTGCGCAATTGCTCGATGATCGGCACGACCGTGTTGGAAGGCGTGGCGAATCCGATTCCGATCGAACCGCCGGAAGGCGACAGGATCGCGGTGTTGATGCCGATGACTTCGCCATCCATATTGAACAGCGGTCCGCCCGAATTGCCCTTGTTGATCGCCGCATCGGTCTGGATGTAGTCGTCATAAGGGCCGGAATCGATATCGCGATTGCGCGCCGAGACGATGCCGGCCGTTACGCTTCCGCCGAGCCCGAACGGATTGCCGACGGCGATGACCCAATTGCCGACCCGCATCTTGTCGCTGTCGCCGAATTTCACCGCTTTCAACGGCTTGTCCGGTTTCACCTTGAGCACCGCGACGTCGACTTTCGTATCCTTGCCGATTACCTGGGCGCGTAATTTCGTGCCGTCGGTAAAGATCACCGTCACTTCGTCCGAATCGGCAATGACGTGATTGTTGGTGACGATAATGCCGGATGGATCGATCACAAAGCCCGAACCCAACGAATTGGACCTGCGCTCGTGCGGATTCAGCAATTGGTCGCTGTCGCCGCCCTGATCCGGATGGCGGTGGAAGAATTGGTCAAAAAGATCATCGAACGGCGTTCCGGAATCTGCATCCGGCTCGCCGCCGGCGCTTTGCTCCTCGTAGGTCTGCGTCGCCGAAATGTTGACCACGGCGTCGCTCACCTGTGCGGCGAGATCGGCGAAGTCCGGCGCGTGGTCGGCGCGCGCCGCGGGCACGCCGAGCGCCAGGAGCAAGGCGAAGCTGCATGCCAGCGCAAAACCCGTTGCGGTCCGAACCATTTAGAAATCTCCTGCGCCGCCTTCGCCGGATTCGATCGCGGCTTTATGGCCGCCGCGAAGCTTGGGTACATACGCCGCCGCACCAAGGCTATCGCATCGAATGCGGATACGCCAGATTGAGAAGCGGACGGCAATTCGAGCGTGCCGAGTATGAGCATTCACGACCGCGGCATCGCGACGGGTTAACCCTCCCGATAACCTTCCCGACATCGTAAGCTTGACCCTGTTGCCGCGCGGACCGGCGTGGCGTTCTAGTGTGGCGTCGCGTTTGCGCTGGCGGGCGCCTGTGCCGTCGGCGCCGCTGGCGTGGGCGTCGCGAAGAAGCGGAAAAAAGCCGATTTCGGGGTGAGCACGAAGCGCGTGTTGGCAGGGGGCAGCCCGGATTCGTAAGCCTGCATCGAACGGTAGAAGGCGAAGAAATCCGGATCTTTCCCATAAGCCGCCGCGAAAATACGATTGCGTTCCGCGTCGCCGGCGCCGCGGATCTGGTCGGCTTGGCGCTGCGCGTTGGCGCGCAGCACGACGGCGTCGCGGTCGGCCGTCGCGGTGATCGTCTGCGCCTGTTCGGAGCCCTGCGCCCGATAGGTCGCCGCGTCGCGCGCCCATTCGCTCTGCATCCGGCTATAGACCTTCTCGGAAATCTGCTCGGGCAGATCGGCCCGCCGGATTCGCACGTCGACCGCCAGGACGCCGAGCTTGGCCGCTTCCTGGTTGACCTCCTTGCGAATGCGGCCCATCAAGGCTTCGCGCTCGCCGCTGACGATCTCGGTGAGATCGGCGTCGCCGAGTACGCGGCGCACCGCCGAATTGAGGATGAAGCCGAGCTGGCTTTCCGCGCGTTCGATGGTTCCCACCGTCTGGTAGAACTTCAGCGGATCGACGATGCGATAGCGCAGGAAGGAATCGACTTCGACGCGGGTATTGTCGGAGGCGAGCACTTCCTGGGTCGGCGTTTCGATGCCGAGAATGCGTTTGTCGAGCAACACGACGTTCTCGATGAACGGGATCTTGAAATGCAGACCCGGTTCGGTGACGAGGCCGCGCCCGGCGACCGGGCTGCCGAATTGCAGAACCAGCGCCTGCTCGGTCTGCGCGACGGTAAACGTCGAAGCGAACGCGACGACGATCGCCAGCGCGACGACGATGATGATCGTGTAGCGCGCCGTGGAGCTCATTTCTGCTCTCCCTCGGCCGATTGCGGGGCGAGCTGCGGGAGCGGCAGATACGGCACGACGTTCTGGCCGCCAGGCTCGTCGAGGATCACCTTGTTGGTCGAACCGAACACTTTTTCCATCGTCTCGAGATACATGCGCTCGCGCGTCACCGCCGGCGCGTTCTTGTATTGCGCATAGATCTGATCGAAGCGCGACGCTTCGCCGGTCGCCTGCGCCACCGTTTGCAGGCGATAGCCCTCCGCCTTCTGAATAATAGCCGCGGCCTGGCCGCGCGCGGTCGGGACCACGCGGTTGGCATAGGCCTCGGCCTCGTTGCGCATGCGGTCGCGATCCTGCTGCGCCGCCGTTACGTCGCGGAAAGCGGCGATTACCTGTTCGGGGGGATCGACCGATTGCAACTGCACCTGAAGAACGAGAACGCCGGCCTTGTAGCTGTTCAGGATCCTTTGCATGAGATCCTGAACCTCCGGTTCGATCACTTTGCGTTCGGCGGTGAGAATCTTGCGGATCAGGCTTTGGCCGATGACTTGGCGCATGGCGCTCTCGGCCACCGCTTTCACGGTGTCCTGCGGATTGGCGATGTTGAAGGCGTAATCTTCCGGATGTACCGGGTCGATCTGCCAGATGACGACGAATTTTACGTCGGCGATGTTCTGGTCGCCGGTCAGCATCAGGCTTTCTTCCGGCACGTCGACTTGCGTCTGCTGATCGGGATTTTGCACGTCCTGGCGATAGGCGAAGCCGACGTTGATCAGATTGCGGTCGGTGACCTGCAGCTTCTCGACCGAGCCGATCGGGAACGGCAAATTGTAATTGAGGCCCGACTGGGTCTTCCCCGTATAGCGGCCGAAGATCATGTTCAGGCCGACTTCGTTCGGCTCGACGATGTAGAAACCGGACAAGAGCCAGAGCAGAATGCCGATCAGGGCAAGGGCTATCAGGCCGCGGCCGCCGAGCCCGCCGCCCGGCAACAACTGCCGCAGCCGGCCCTGGCCGCGCCGCAGCCATTCCTCAAGGTCGATCGGGCCGCTCGCCTTTCCCCAGGGACCGGGATTGCCCGGCTGCCAGGACCCGCCGCCTTTGCCGTCGCTGCTCCAGGGCATTCGCGTTCCTGTTTGTTGAGAATTCCGGCCGTTTGCGC
>JASHUD010000141.1 GCA_030040215.1 Methylovirgula sp. | reverse complement strand
GCTTGTTTCTTCGCCGGCGTCTTCGTGCCGGCGATCACGTGAACTGTCGGCAAGAGAACCGGAGTCTGTGCGAAACCGCTTCCGCCGAGACAGAAGAGCAGTCCGGGAGCGGCGCTGCTCAGAAGGAGCGCGCGGCCGATACGGCATGCGGCCCCGGTTCCCCGCAAGATCGAGCGACTACGCCGACGGGCGGCATGGGTGTGCCAATTGCGGCATACCCCGCGCACTGGCGGGGAAACAGGCAAAGAGAGAAGAGGCATCCGGGCCCCGAACGTGTGGACGTTATGTTATTACATATCTTAATTCGGTCATGTCAATTGGCGAGACAGCTGGCGGCGCGCCCCTGTGGATTACACGCGGGCTTGCACGTGCGTCGGCTCAGTCAATGCGTCGGGGAGAGACTTCGGCGGTAAACACCGCCCGCTTACGCGCGTTCTTTGGCGAAGGCGTCCATCGCCTGCCCGAAACCGCGGAAGGAAAATTCGATCGCGACGTTCTGCCCGGCGGCGTTGGTGAACAGCAAACGGCCGGTGTCGGCGGCGATCGCGTGCCAGGCGCGCAAGACGTCATCCTTCAACGCGGCGTCCGCGATGCAGCCGCCCGGCAGGCAGCGTTCCCACGTCAGCACGACGCCCGGATCCTTGTCTTGCGCCGTTACCTTCGGCGCATATCGGAAGGTAATATTGGTCGGGAGCACGACGGTGAGGCGCATCTCGTCCTTGGGAGACAGGCGGCCAACACCAATTTGCGCAATCGGGTTTTGTTGACCTTGCGGCACGACGCCCTGCTCTACTTCGCAGAAACGCGTCGTCGCGCCGCCCACCTGCCGGTGCGTGCAGCGCAAGGTCCACGCGCCATACGTCGCCGTCGTCGCCTCAGGCTCCGAACTCACCGGCTGCGATGGCGGATTGGGCTTTGCCACAGGATTGGCCTGCGCAACGGCTAAGCCGATCGCTAGGCCGGCGAAGCTGGCGGCAAGCAGGAAGGTCCGGGACACGATGCTAACTCCTCGATCAAGCCTTTATGCAGGTCGTCCGACCCGGTCAACCTCGACGAGGCGTGAAATTTTCCCGGTTCTCGGCGCCTACTCATCGCCGCCGAATTCCTGCAACAGCTCGCGCACCAACGCGCGGGTGACGGGTCCGCCGCGCGCCAGGGTGGCGCGGTCGAGCAGGTCGACAAAATAGCGGGCGGAGTCAAGCGAGCGATCGATCCGCAAGGCGATGAAATCCACCGTTGCCGCATCGACGGCGAGTTGGTGGTCGCGAAACAACTTTTCGAGCACGGCACGGAGCAATTCGTCGTCCGGAGCGCCGAGCTCCACCAAAGGCGCGAGCCGCAACCGGGAAAGAAGATCGGCGGTTGCCAGGCCCCAAAGGTCCGGTTTGCGCCGCGCCGTAAGCAATAGGCTCGTCTTTTGCTGCCGGGCAAGGTTGAGCAGATGGAACAAAGGCGCCTCCGCCGCGCCGATACCGTCGGCAGCTTCGACGACGAGCGCCGGCTTGCCGGCGAGCGCGGCAAGATCCGCCCCTTCGAGCATGCGCCCGAAGCAAACGTCCGCGCCGGCGCGCACTGACCAGATCGCCGCGAGATGGCTCTTGCCGGCGCCCGCCGGTCCGGTGAGGAGCAGGACGTCGTCCGGCCATGAGGGCCACGCCTCGACCATGCGCAACGCAGTTGCGTTCGCGTCCGAGACGAGGAAATCCTCACGCCGGAAATGCGGGTTCAGCGTCAGATCGAGGCTGAGCTGACGCCAGCCGTTGGCCGGTCCCCGCGGTACGTCGGCGGACATTATTGATCTTCAGTTGCTTTCGGTTGGTCCGTTTTCGCAATTATATTTGTCTCAATCGAGGCGCGCAGCTCCGGCAAATTGCTATAAAGATCGCTTCCCCGGTAGCTGGCCATCGCAAAGCGCAGAATGACGCCGGCCGCCGCCGCCACCGGCACCGCAATGATGAGGCCCGTGAAGCCGAACACGCTTCCGAAGGCGAGCAACGCAAAAATCAGCCAAACGGGATGCAGGCCGACCCGATCGCCGACCAATTTCGGCGAAAGAATGTTGGCTTCGAGAAGCTGCCCAATGATGACCACGCCCAACGCCATGGCAAGCAGGTACACGTGCGGCCAGCCCTGCACGATCGCTACGATCGCCGCCACGATTAGCGCGGTAAACGAGCCGACATAGGGAATAAAGCTCAAGAATCCGGCCGTAATGCCGATCAATAGCCCGAAATTCAGTCCGATGAGCGATAGGCCTACACTATACCAGACGCCAAGAAACAGACAGACAAGCGACTGGCCGCGCAGAAAACCCGCCATCGCCTGGTCGATCTGGGTAGCGAGCCGACGCACCACCGGACGGTGCCGCGGCGGAACGAGATTGTCGACCGCCGCAATCATCGCGTGATAGTCGAGCAGCATGTAGAAGGCGACGACCGGCGTGACGACGATCAGCGAGACAAGGCTTATGAGGGCGAAGCCGCGCGCCACCAGCGAGTTCAGAAAAGCGGCGGTCCACGTCGCGACCGTCGCCGCAAGGTCGCCGACGCTGGCGCGGACATCGGGCCCGTTCGTCGCCAGCCCGAAGCGCTGCAGCAACGGGGCGCCGTATTCCCTCACCACCCGTCCGCCGGCCGCGATGATTAGGCCCTGCAGCTTGTTGAGCAGATCCGGCAGTGCATGGATGAACTCAGCAAACTGGTGACTCAGTACCGGCACGATCAACGTCAAAATCGACGCGACGACCACTACGCAGGCGGCCAGGACCAGCAGCGTTGCCGCGAGCCGGTTTAGGCCGAGACGCTGCAAACGGTCGACGAACGGATCGAGCAGATATGCGATTACGAAAGCCGCCGCGAACGGCAAAAGAACGCCGCTGAAGATCCACAGGAAAAGGATAAAAAGGGCGAGCGCGCCGACCCAGAAGCCGATTTGCCACTCAACACGCATCGACATGACCTCGCCGGCCAGCCGCGATCAGAGGCTCATGTGCCGCGACCAGCTTGCCAAATAGGCCGCCAGCGATGCGAGCGTCAATGCCGCCACGCCGTAGGCGGCGAGATCGAACCTCGGCAGAAGCGCGAAATGAAACGCCTTGGCGCCGAGCACGGCGGCCGCGAAAGCGATCTGCGCAACCGTATTGATCTTCGAGATCAGCAGCGGCCGGATCTTAATTCGCTTGTCCATCAACCAGGAAACCATGAAAGCGCCGATGATCATCACGTCGCGCGCCACGACGACGATTGCCAGCGTGCTCGGCAATGCGCCGACGACGGCCAAGGCGACGTAAATCGAAACGAGCAAGGCCTTGTCTGCCAATGGATCGAGGTAGGCGCCAAGTTCGGTGCGCAGGTTGAAGCGTTTGGCCAGCCAGCCGTCGATGGCATCGGAAATGCCGGCCAGGATGAAGAGGACGCAGGCTTCCTGCCAGCGGCCGGCCGAAATCATGGCGATCACGACCGGCACGAGCCCCAGCCGGGCAAGCGTGATGAGATTCGGCAAACTGGCGTAAACGGACATGCGTTCCCTAAAAAGGCGGCGCAGCGCAGCATAGCGTCAATTCAGCCAATCCCGGAATCGCGCAACGTTTGCGACGCTTGCCTTGCGCGATACGAGAGGCTAGGCGTGGCCTTCCGGTTGAGGACGCAAATGCCGAAAGGTCTCACCTATGCCGAGACAGGCGTCGATATCGACGCCGGCAATGCCATGGTCGAGAAGATCAAACCGCTCGCCCGGGCGACACGGCGGCGTGGCGCAGACGCCAAAATCGGCGGTTTCGGCGGCCTCTTCGATCTCAAGGCCGCGGGGTTCGCGGATCCGATCCTGGTCGCCGCCACGGACGGCGTCGGTTCGAAGCTGAAACTCGCCGTGGCGAGCGGCATGCACGCGACGATCGGCATCGATCTCGTCGCCATGTGCGTCAACGACCTCGTCGTACAGGGCGCCGAGCCTTTGTTCTTTCTCGACTACTACGCGACCGGCAAGCTCGACCCGGAAATCGGAGCAAGCATCGTCGCGGGAATCGCGCAAGGCTG
>JASHUD010000140.1 GCA_030040215.1 Methylovirgula sp. | reverse complement strand
CGGAACAACGCCCGTTGGGCGGCGCTGATCACGACAATCATCGATTTCCTTCTCTCGGTCTATGTCTACGCGAAGCTCGACCCGAACTACCCGGGCTTCCAGTTCGTCGAAGAGAAACATTGGTTCGGCGGCGGCCTCGTCTACAAGATGGGCGTCGACGGCATGGCCATGCCGCTCATCGTGCTTACCACGTTCCTGATGGTGATCAGCATTGCAGCGTCGTGGAAGGTAACGGTGCGCGTCAAGGAATATATGATCGCCTTCCTCGTGCTCGAGACGCTGATGACCGGCGTGTTCTGCGCGCTCGATCTCTTCCTCTTCTACCTGTTTTTCGAAGGCGGGTTGATCCCGATGTTCCTGATCATCGGCATCTGGGGCGGCCCGCGGCGCGTCTATGCAAGCTTCAAATTCTTTCTTTATACGCTGCTCGGCTCGCTGCTGATGCTCGTTGCCATCATGGCGATGTATAATTTCGCCGGTACGACGGACATTTCGGTGCTGCTCAAGACCGCGTTTCCGGCTTCCATGCAGAAATGGCTGTGGCTTGCCTTCTTCGCCTCCTTCGCGGTGAAGATTCCGATGTGGCCGTTCCACACCTGGCTGCCCGACGCGCACGTCGAGGCGCCGACCGCCGGATCGGTGATCCTTGCCGGCGTTCTCCTCAAGCTCGGCGCCTACGGATTCCTGCGTTTCTCACTGCCGATGTTCCCCGACGCCTCGCTCTATTTCGCGCCGCTCATTTACGCGCTTTCGGTAATCGCCATCGTCTATACCTCGCTAGTCGCGCTGGTGCAGGAGGATATGAAAAAGCTCATCGCCTATTCGTCGGTGGCGCATATGGGTGTCGTTACTATCGGCCTCTTTTCGATGACGCAGCAAGGCGTGCAGGGCGCCATCTTCCTGATGATCTCGCACGGTCTTGTCTCCGGCGCGCTCTTCCTTTGTGTCGGCGTGGTGTACGATCGGATGCACACGCGCGAGATCGCGGCTTACGGCGGTCTCGTCCGGCGCATGCCGCTTTATGCGCTGGCCTTCATGCTGTTCACGCTGGCCAACGTCGGGCTGCCCGGCACTTCGGGCTTCATCGGCGAGTTCCTGACGCTGATCGGCGCGTTTCCTGTCAATAATTGGGTCGTGGCGATCGCCGCGACGGGCACCATTCTTTCCGCCGGCTATGCGCTCTATCTCTATCGCCGTGTCATCTTCGGCGTGTTGGAAAAGCCGAGCCTTAAGTCGATTCTCGATCTGACACCGCGCGAAATCGCGGTGCTCGCGCCGCTCTTCTTGCTGACGATCTATTATGGCGTACATCCAGGACCGATCCTCGACGGCACCGCAGCTTCCGTCGCGCAGCTGATTCATGAAAATAGCGAAATGCGCACCGCGGCGCTCGCTTTGCCGGTACGTTCCGAGGAGCGGCGCGAATGATCCCGCTCAATCTGGCGCTCGCGCATTGTTTGCCGGAGCTAGTCCTGGCGATCGGCACCTTGGCGCTGATTCTCGTCGGCGCGATCCGTGCCAGGACTTCCGATCGGCTCATCACCGAAATCGCGGTCGGCGTTCTCGGGCTCGCTATTTTGATCCTTTTCGATGGCAGAGGAACGGCCACGGTCTTTGACGGCGCCTTCATCGACGATTCGTTCGGGCGATTCATGAAGGTCCTGAGCTATGCCGGCTCTCTCGTTACTTTGTTGATGGCACAGGATTTTCTCGCGCGGGAAAAAATCGACAAGTTCGAGTTTCCGGTCCTCGTCCTGCTGGCGACGCTGGGCATGTCGATGTTGATTTCGGCGAGCGGGCTGATCGCCCTTTATCTCGGCCTCGAGCTGATGTCGTTGGCGCTTTACGTCGTCGCCGCATTTCATCGCGACGACGCGCGTGGCTCCGAGGCGGGCTTAAAATATTTCGTGCTTGGCGCGCTCTCCTCGGGGATGCTGCTCTACGGTGCCTCGCTGCTTTATGGGTTCGCAGGAACCGTCTCTTTCGCCGGCATCGCGGCGGCGGTGAAGGGAACGGCTTCGCTGGGCATTGTTTTCGGTCTCGTTTTTCTGCTGGCCGGGCTTGCCTTCAAGATCTCCGCCGTTCCCTTCCACATGTGGGTTCCCGATGTCTATGAAGGCGCGCCGACGCCGGTGACCGCGTTCTTCGCCTCGGCTCCGAAAATCGCCGCCGTCGCGATCACCGTTCGCGTCGTCACCACGGCGTTTCCCGGCATCGCTCTGCAATGGCAGCAGATCGTGATTTTCCTTTCCATCCTGTCGATGGCGCTCGGCTCGTTTGCGGCGATCGGCCAGACGAACATCAAGCGCCTGATGGCCTATTCTTCGATCGGCCACATCGGCTTCGCGCTCGTCGGTCTCGCCGCCAACAGCGCGGCGGGCGTCGCCGGCGTTCTTTTCTACATGGGCGTCTATCTCGTCATGACGCTCGGAAGTTTTGCGGCGATTCTCACGATGCGGGTCAACGGCAAAGCGGTCGAGAACATCCACGACCTTGCGGGTCTGGCGCGCAGCGACGGCACCATGGCGTTCTTTCTTGCGATGCTGATGTTCTCGCTTGCCGGCATTCCGCCGCTCGCCGGATTCTTCGCGAAGTTCTACGTCTTCTACGCCGCCGTCGAGGCGCATCTCTATTGGCTTGCCGTGATCGGCTTCGTTACCAGCGTCGTTGCCGCGTTCTACTACATTCAAATCGTCAGGATTATTTATTTCGACGAACCGGCGGCGCGCTTCGATAAGTCGGTGCCGGTGCTCCGCGCCGTCATTGTCGTGAGCGGGCTTGCCGTGGTGTTCCTGTTCGCCTATCCGGCGCCTTTCGTGAGCGCGGCTGCGGCGGCCGCCAAATCGCTGTTCTGATCTTGGCCGCTTTCCAACCGTTCGAGCTCGCTCTGTCCGCCATCAGCGCCGGATTCAGGCTTCGCGTGTTCGAGACGATCGGCTCGACCAACGACGCGGCGCTCGCCGCGGCGCGGGCCGGCGGTCCCGGCCGAAGCTGGTTCGTGGCCCACGCGCAGACCGCGGGCCGCGGCCGGCACGGGCGAACCTGGATCTCGCCGCCTGGCAACCTTTATGCGAGCTTGCTGCTTCTCGATGCCGCGCCGATCGACGTTGCGCCGCAACTCGGCTTTGTGGCGGGGGTTGCTTTGGCGCGCGCCTTGCGCGCTCTTGTCGCGGAAGATGCGCGACTTAAGCTCAAATGGCCCAACGATATTCTGTTCGATGGCGCTAAACTCGGCGGCATTCTGCTCGAAGCTACCGGCCTGCCGATCGGCGGCCTTGCGTCGGTGATCGGAATTGGCGTGAATTGCAACTCGTATCCGCGTGATCTCGGCTACCCGGCGACGGCACTTTCGGAAAGCGGGACGGTCGCCGCGACTCCGCAGGAAGTATTTCTGCGGCTCTCGGGCGAAATTGCCGATTGGCTCGGCATCTTTTCTGCCGGAAGGGGATTCGGCGCGATTCGCCGCGAATGGCTTGCGCTCGCCGGCGGCATCGGCGAGCAGATCAAAGTCGCAACGCCCGCGCGGCATTTCGAAGGCAGGTTTGAGACGATCGACGCGAGCGGCCGCCTTCTCCTCCAGAATGAAGCCGGCGTGGTCGCCATCGATGCCGGCGACGTCATCGTGGGCCATTGAATGAGCAGAGCGATGCAAGAAACCGACGAACTGGTTTTCGTGCCGCTTGGCGGGCTCGGCGAGATCGGCATGAATCTGGCGCTCTACGGGCTCGGTCCGCGCCGACGGCGGAAATGGCTGATGGTCGATTGCGGCCTGACGTTCGCCGAGCCGGAGCGCGCCGGCATAGAAATCATCATTCCCGACGTGCAATTCGTCGAAAAGATCAAGCGCGATCTCGTCGGGCTGGTCATCACGCACGGGCACGAAGATCATATCGGCGCGCTTGTCGATATCGGACCGAAACTCGAATGCCCGATCTACGCGACGCCGTTCGCCAGCGGCCTATTCGCCATGCGCATGGCGGAAGCGGCGTTAGCCGAGCTGCAGATCAACACCGTGTTGCAAGGGTCGCGTCTTGCGCTCGATCCTTTCGACGTCGAGTTCATTCCCGTCGCGCACTCGATTCCGGAAAGCTGCGCGCTGGCGATCCGTACGAGTTGCGGCACGGTCCTGCATAGCGGCGACTGGAAGCTCGATCCCGATCCGGGGCTAGGCAAGCCAACCGACAGCAGGAGGCTGGTCGAAATCGGCAACGAAGGCGTGCTCGCGTTGGTTTGCGACTCGACCAATATTTTGCGCGACGGCGTCAGCCCTTCGGAAAGTGAAGTCGCAGCGACATTGCGTGAGATTGTCGCGGCGGCGCGCGGACGCGTGATCGTCACGACGTTTGCCTCGAACGTGGTGCGCATTCGCGCCGTCGGTCTGGCGGCGAAAGCAGCGGGGCGCAAGGTAGTTCTCGTC
>JASHUD010000139.1 GCA_030040215.1 Methylovirgula sp. | reverse complement strand
GTTGTCAATATGACATATTTCCATGCCGCTTCGAGCGCTTCCGGCGTGTCCTCGAAACCGACAAGGAAAGCCGAGAGCAACGTCGTGAGCTCGACCGCGACCCACATCAATGCGACGTTCGCGAGCACCGGCACAGCCAGAAGCGACATGACGAAGAGGTTGTAGAGCCCGTAATAGTTCTGTTCCTTGCGCTTGCCGCCGTGCGCGGCGCGGATCCGGATGTAGCTCCATGAGAACAGCGCCGCGGTCATCGCGACCAATGCGACGAGGCCGAGAACGAGCGCGCCCAACCCGTCGCAGGTCAGCCATCCGCCGAGCGCTTCGATGTGTCCGCCGTGCGCCGCCGCGATCGCGACACGAACCGCGAGCACAAAGACGATGATGGTCCCGACGAGCGTGATCGGCGCGGCACGTCCATGGCCGCCGAGCGGCGAAAGCGACAGCGCGCAGGCCAGCGCCGGGAAGAAAAGAACGCCCGCGAGTTCCACGTCAATCCTCCCGCAAAGCGACGAGCCGCCCGACCGACGTCGTTCCGAGCCGGACGTGAATGCGGCGCGTCAGCATGCCGACCACCAAAGCGACGACCGGTACGTCCACCGCGGCGGCGAGCTCGGCGATGACCGGCAGATCCGGAACGATGGCGACGCCGGCGAAGAACACGCCGTTCTCGAGCGCCAGCAGGCCAAGCAATTGCGGCACTGCTTCGCGCCGTACGACGACCGTGAAGACGCCGAGAAACATTGCGGCTATGCCGAGCGGAAGATTGATCTTCGCAAACGGCGTATGCACGGCGTTGAGCATCGGATTAGCGACTGCATAAGCAAGGACGACCAGCGCTGCGGCGATCAATAGCGAGCTCGGTATATTGAGCACGCGGTCAATTTCACGAGTGCGATAGACTTCGATGCTGACGGTGTGGCGCAGCACCCACGGTATGAGCACGGTTTTGGTGGCGACCGTGATTACCGCGACAGCAAACAGATGAAGAGAATTGGTGGCGATGCCGAGCAGGATCGCCGAGCACGCCAACAGCAGCGACTGTGCGATGAAGAGCTGCAACGAGGCCAGGACCTGGCGGTTCGCCACGACTCCGAGCGTGGTGAGAAGAAAGACCGCGCCGGCCAGCGCGTCGAGAGCGAAGATTACGGCCATGGACGAGCTGCTCATCGACGCCTCTTAAATCTCCGACAAGCGCGTGATCATCGCGACAACCGAAATTACGAACGCGGCGCCCAGAAACTCGGTGATTCGGAAGAGGCGCAGTTTGGCGAGCGACGACTCGATGTAGACGAGAACCAGAACGAAGCCGAGAATTTTGAGCAGGACGAGCGGAATAGCGATAAGTACTTCAAGTGGTTCCATGCCCGCGGCCAGGCCCCACGGCGTGACGAGCACGTTGAGGAAGATGCAAATCAGCACCAGAAATTTCATGGCGCCCGCCCATTTCATGAGCGCCGCGCCGCGTCCCGAATATTCCAGCGATTTCGAGCGCTCGATCATCGCCAACTCGAACGCGCCGGAGGGACTATCGACCGGAATGCGTCCGTCCTCGGCGAGGATCAGCATCAAAAAGGCGCTCATCAGCAGAATGTGCGAAGGCTCGAAGAAATTGGCGATGGGCGTCACCCAACGAAGCTGCACGATGTAAGGAATGGTCGAGCCGGCGACGAAGGAAACGGTCAGAAAGACGACGATGAATACCGGCTCGGCGAGAAAGCCGACCATGCGGGTACGACTGGCGCCCATCGGACCATAGGGATTGCCGGTATCGACGGCGGCAAGCGTCGCAAAGAAGCCGCCGAGCGCCAGAATAAAGCCGCCGCCAAGCATGTCGCCCATGAAAGCGAAGAACAGCGGGTATCGCGTCAGCACCGGTATCAGCAGCGCGACGAAAATCGGCGCGGCGAACGCTACATAAGGAGCCGCGCGGAAGACCCAGGAGGTATAATCGGAGATGATCTCGTCCTTGTGAAAGAGCTTCCAGAGATCGCGATACGGCTGGAAGACGCTCGGACCGCGCTTCGACTGGAGATTTTCTTTCAGTTTTGTCGTGACGCCTTCGACCAGCGGTGCGAAAGCGATGACGAAAATCACCTGGAGTAGATTGTAGAAGATTCGCGCTGCCATCATTGACCCCGCAATTGAGCGGGACCGGAGCGCGGAGCTGCCGCGCGCACCCCCTGCGGCACGAAGGCGCAGATCAAATCTCGTCCGACGAGCGCACGATTGCCGTCAGCCATTGCCATCACGGTCCTACGTGTCCCGCTCTGATTTGGGCGGGGCGATCGTAGGAGTCATTAGCCCCGGCGGGCACTTATGGCGAACTCCATCGCCTCTATCGCCGCCGATCTTACCACAAGCGGTTATCTTGCCAATATGGCGACCCAATTTCGATTGGACGGCGCGCCGTAATCGAAAATATAGATTGCGCAGCGGTCGCAGCCGACGACTTCAGTGAAGCGGGCGGCCAAATCCGGGCAGGTCTGGCGCGACGATATGAAGATCGGCCAGCCGCGGAATGAGATCGCGGAACATATGGCTCGAATTCGGAAAGCCATGCAACAGGTGCAGCTTCGGCGCACCGCATTCGCCGGCTTCGCGATAGAAAATGTTGAACCGTCCACAGCAGCGGTTTGATGCTCATCCCTTGTGAGGTTAGCGAAAGCAGAAATTCCAAAGCACCTTGTCACCCGAACCATCGGGGCAACGCGGACAGGTGTGGTTTCGAGGATTCCGTGCCTGAGAAACAGATACAGTTAGCCCGCAGCCACCTCATCCATCGCGCGAATGATAGCCAAGACCTCGGAAGGCGCTGTCACGAGCGGGCTGTGATCAACCGGATGCGAGCGTACGTTAGCCTTCATCCGCACAGCGATAAAATGCTGATTCTCGGCAATGATCATATGGTCCTGTTCCGCCACAAGGAACCGGGCCGGTGGGTCTTTCCAGAGCGACCATTCGACGGTGACAATGATACAGGCGGCTGAGATCGGCCGCCGAACTGCAGCCAGTAGCGCCAATTCCTCTGGCGGCGCATTCGGCGCAAAGGCATCGGCGAAGGCCGTTTCGGGCAGATAAATCCAGTCGTGTGCGTCAGGCGCGAGCTTGGGAGAGCTCCCGCAACCTGAAAGTTCCCAAATCGGCAGCCAAACATCCCTGCAATGCGCACCGCTAATGGACTGCAATCAACGGCGGTGGCCCTGGGAAAGCGGCTGGATTTTGCAGCGCTTCGACGACCTCCGGCGCGGGAGCGTAATTGCGCAGGATGAGATAGAAGGGTCCCGAAGGCGCCGGCAACCAATTCGCTTGCTTGCCCGGACCCGGATCATCGTGCTGCACGTAAAGCGTGATCGAACCGTCGGGGTTACGCGTAAGATCGTCGTCGCTTCCCAGCGCATAGCGGTCGATCGGATTGGGAGCGGTGTAGAACGTGACGGCGTCGTACATCGTCATCGACCAGAAGCCCGGCGGGATCCGTTTTGCATATAGCATCGGCTCCTTGAGCGTCATCGTATAGCGTCTCGCGCCGGTCAGCGGCAGGGAATTGCCGTCGAGCATCCCGGAGTAGTAGATCGCTTCCGTGGGCGTGTTGGAAGTCAGCCCGAACACCGCGACGATGGCGCGGGCCAGATAATCGGCACCGGGCATCCCGAGATTGGGCGGGGGAATGATCCAGCCGTTGGCCGATCCGCCGCCGATGGCCAAGGATTGATTCATCAGCGGCCCGATTTCCTCGGCCGCGAGTTTCATCTCTTGCGCGATGAGCGGATCCACGCTTTCGCGTTTCCATTGCTTTCCGAGTTCGATTCCGAGATATTTGTAGAGGGGAAGAACCGACTTAATCTCGCTCTTCGGCGGAGGGTTTTCGTTCATCGCCGCGGAGAAGATCTCCCAGAACTGCAGCGGATCGACAAACTGCATCTGGCTGCTGGCGACCTTGGGGTTGATCCTCGGGATTGCGTAGCGATAGGAGATTGGCGCCGGCGCGGGCCGGCCTTCGTATTGGGCGAGCCCCGTCACGGTGATGGCGTGCAGCACCCGCTGCGCGGCTGCCAGATCCGCTTCACCCGCGAGATGCACGCGCGGCTGAATTTCGACCCAGCGCGTCGGACAATCGATACGCTTTACTCCGGCAGGAAGCGCACCGCGCCACCCGGGACCGACCAATGCGTAGACGCCGCCTTTATAGCCGGTTGCGACGCCGCCCACGTAAGCGAAGGCGTTGCTCCACATATCGACGACTTGGATCATGTAGTATCGGCCGTGCGAGTCCGGCGCGTGGAGAATGAAAGGTTGCCGGCCAAGATCGATGAAGCCGAAACCGTAAACTACGTTGACGTTGGGCGTGACGTAACCGGCCTTCTGCGCGATCTCGGGCGTCGTGACGTTCTCAATTCGCCAAATTTCGTCCGGCGGCGCCTTCGCATCGGGCCCGAGCGAAATCGTGCTGCGCAAATTGTACATCGCAACGATCGGCACGGCGTACATCGCGGCTTGCAGCGCGAGCGAGTGAACCAACGTCTGCATGGCCTTGATCTGCTGCGGCGAGGCGCGCGCGGAAATCGCCGGAGGGGCGGCGTCCGCGTAGGCAGCCGAAACCGGCAACACGGCAGCGGCGAGCGCCCATAGACCTATGCGGAATTGTCGAGCGATCATCTCCATGTTCATCCCCCGAAGCGAATGAGTTTGTTTCATGCAACGGATTGCGAAGCGCTTTAGCCGAGCAGCGGGCGGCGGTTGCAGAATTCGCGTTCGTCGATCGCGCGCGCCATGGCAAAGTGCGCTTCATGCGCGCTCGGTCGCGGACCGACTCGTTGCGGCGGCTCGTCGAACGGCAGCAAAAACCCAAGCGCAAATGCCGCCGTCGCCAAAATCACGACGAGCGCCAGCGAAACCTGAAATTGGCGCCGCGCCGTCCGCGGGTCGTAAAACCGGACGAACCCGGCATCCGGCGTCGGATCGAAACGATCTGCGATCGACATAGAAGACCCCTCTTGTCCGAAGCGGCAAGAGCGCGCCGCTCAATATTGACAGCGCCCATATAACGGGATGATATTGGCACTGTCAACATTGATTGCAGAGCCGCGACAAAAATGCTCAGTCGCCGTTAAGCCTTTGATACTACTTGATCTCGGCGCGCATTTCGCGCACCGCGTCCTCGATCTTGCGTTGCGCGGCGGCAAACGCATCCTTGATCGCCACCGTGAGGTGCTCGTGCTCCTTCACGTCATCGTGCGTCTTGCTGACGACGATCTCCTTGCGGCCCGGCATCGTGACTCGCAGGTCGATCTTGAACGGGATGCCGTGGCGATGGTGATTATTCGGCGCAATCACCGTCGCGCGGCAGCTCGTAATGCGATCGTAGAATTTTTCCAGCCGTTTTGCTTCTTCCTCGATCTCCGCCTTGACGCCGTCCGAAGGCTGGCAATTGCGGAAAGCGATTTCGAGCGGTACTTGCATGGCACTTCCTGTTTGTTGCGACGAGCGGCGCGCGATCAACGTGTGCCGGCGGTCGCAGTTGGTGGTTCGAGGGGCGAGGCGGCGAGCAAGGCGGTGACTTCCTCATCGGATGTCTGCCCGAAATCCGCGTAATAGGCGCCGACCGCCTCGAACGGTTCGTGGCTTTCGAGGCAGACGATCTCGTCGGCTTCGCCGCGCAGTTCCTCCAAGGTCGATGTCGGCGCGACCGGGACGGCCAAGATCAGCCGGCTTGGTTTTTGGCGCCGCACGGCGCGCAAGGCGGCGCGGACGCTTGCGCCGGTTGCGATTCCGTCGTCGACGACGATCACCGTTCGACCTTGCAAATCGGGATGCAAACGCTTTCCGACGTAGCGCATCCGCTGCCGCTTGATTTCGCCAAGCTCGTGATCGCGAACGGCGGCGAAATCCGCGTCGGAAACCCTCGCGAGCTTGACGATTTCCTCGTTGCGCACCACGAGCGGCGCGGAGCCGTCCACGACCGCTCCCAT
>JASHUD010000138.1 GCA_030040215.1 Methylovirgula sp. | reverse complement strand
ATCCCAATCGCTGGGCTGGCCTTCGGGTACGAAGGCGCCGTCGGCGCGCATCGTGCCGGCTTGCGGGTTGGGTACCGACTGCGGCGGCAGGGGCTCGGCATCCTGGTAGGTCTGGTCCGGTTTTGATCGGGAAGCGTACGTCTCGACCGGCGCCGGCGGCAGCGAGGCGTCGGGCGTATCGGGGCCGGCATGCAGTGCCAGAGCTTGCATATCGGCGCTGCCGGCCTGCGAGATGTCCATCTCCTCGTCGATTGGCGGCGGTTCGGGCAGGCCGTCGGGCGGATGCGATGCGGGGATGCCGGCGGCCGGCGCCGGCTCGCAATAGCGGCGCGGCCCGGTGGACGTTTCGCCGTGCATCGCTAGGTCGAGGTGAAAGTGGTTGTAATGCAGGAAATTGTAGCCGGGGCCAAGCACCGTCGTGAAATAGCTGCAAGCGCCGGCGTGGATGTCGCGCAGGAACGCCTGCGTCGGCGGATCGCCCCTCGGCCAGTCGCGCATGATCGAGATTTCGCGTCCATCGGCGAGACGGAAGCCGCTGACGTCGATCGCATTGGCGAAAGCATGCTCGGAGAGCCGCGCGCCCGCATAGCCGTTGATAGAGCGGCAGCTATACGTGCCGAACGATTCGATCTCGACGACCCGCTCGTTGAACCGCGCCTGCGCTTCCGGCTCGACCACGTCGCGCACCCAATTGTTCAGTGCGGCGATCATCGGACAATCGAGCGTATAGGCATTGTCGAAGGCGACCTGGCCGTCGAGCAGCGCAGAAACTTTAAAGGGCCGCGTCAGGCCGCAAATGCCGGGGCCGTCGATTTCGGATTCCGGCTCGACATAGGCCGAAAGATGGATGAGATTTTGATCGATGCAGGCGTTCTCGGCCTCGGCCCGCCAGGCGGGCCGTTGCGCTTCGTAATTGGAACAGCCGGCGAGCGTCAGGAGCACAAGGCCGGCCGAGAAAGGCGGAACGCGACGCGCCATCCGCTCAAATTGTGCGAAATGTCTTAAGCCGCGCTAAAACATTGCGGTTAACGAAACCGCTTGCATTTCAAAGCGGCCGCCGCACGGTTGGACAATGTCGAAGATTCCCATCGCACCGGGGATTGCCATCGACGCGGCGGAGGTCGCTTTTGCCTATCTGCGCGCCTCCGGCCCGGGCGGCCAGAACGTCAACAAGGTCGAAACCGCGGTGCAATTGCGGTTCGATGCAAGTGCATCGGCTTCGCTGCCCGAAGAAGTGAAGGATCGGCTTCGACGGCTCGCCGGGCGGCGGATGACCGGCGACGGTGTTCTGGTCATCACGGCGCGGCGATTCCGCTCGCAAGAGCGCAATCGCCAAGATGCGCTGGCCCGATTGGGACGGTTGATCGCCGCGGCGGCACGGCGTCCGAAACGGCGGGTCGCGACCCGTCCGACGCTCGAATCCAAGCGGCGCCGGCTCGATGCTAAACAGCGGCGCGGCACGACCAAGCGGCTGCGCGGGCGGCCTACGGAATGAACCGCGGTGGAACAACTGGATCGAGGCTGCCGGGCATGCTTTAGTAAGGCGGTCGGGGAAACGAGGGAGGGGACCATGCGGGCGAAAGCGTGCATCGCCGCGGCGGTGCTGGGGACGATTTTCTGCGGTGTTGCGCTGGCGGACGATTATCCATCGCGCAAGCCGGGCCTTTGGGTGCTTACGCTTGGGGCCGAGGGAACGCCGACGCATACGATGCAGATGTGCATCGATGCCGCGACCGACCAAATCTTTCACAACGTCGGTACGGACTTACGCGCCAAGCGCTGCGAACAGAACGATGTGAAAGTAAACGGCTCCATCGTTACCGCGAACAGCGTGTGCAAGGTCCGCGGCACGACGATCACGACATTGGCGACAACCAATTTCAGCAGCGACAGCGCCTACCATACCGACGTCAAAACCCACTTCGATCCAGCCCTCTTCGGCAAGACCGATGAGACAATGACGCAGGATGGAAAATGGACGGGTCCGTGTCCCGCCACGATGAAACCGGGCGATTTGGTGCTCGCCAACGGCATCAAGATCAACGTGAAAACGTTGAATATGCTAAAGTCGTTCGTTCCTTGAACTTTTGCGGAGAATGGCCGTTTTGCGGGAGCGAAGCGACGAAGCAATCCAAAGATAGCCGTTGGATTGCGTCGTTCGCCACGCCACAAGAATTGCATTATGCGGCCGGTTGATCCGATCCGCCCGCGTCGGGCGCGCGATTGCGCGCCGCCATGAATCGATCGAATTCCTCGCGATCCTTGGCGCGGCGCAGATTTTCCATGTATTCGGCGAATTCGCGTTCCGCGGCGACGAGTTTCTGGCGCTCCTCTTCGAGCCGCGCGAGCTCGGCTTCGCGCCATTCGTCAAAAGCGAGATTGCCGGAAGACTGTCGCCAATTCCTCGGGCCGCCGGAAAACGCGCCGCGCCCATGGCACGCCCAATGACGTCCCATCTTTTGCTCCCATTGCTCGCGCTTCTCACGGAACTTCTCGTTGAATTTCGCCTGCACGAAGCTCGGCAGATCGCCGCGATAGGCGCTGCGGCTCTGCCAGATCTTGGCGAATAGGATGGCGAGCCCGATCGGCCAAAACAGGATGAAGCCGAGAATCATCGCGACGAGTTCGATCGGCTTCCAACCAAGACACCGATAGCCGGACTCTCCGCCGCCTTGCCCATAAGGACCGGAATAGACGCTCATGTTGTTCTCCATCGCATATCGGATGTAAGTGTAACTTACATTAACATGGGACGGATGTCGAGATCCGGCCTGTTCAAATCGCGTAACCCATTGAGGCTTCAACGCCGTTTCAGCGCCACCTCGATGAGCGCCTCGGCGCCGCGGTCGAGGATTGCGGCGGGATCGTCGCCGCGCGCCGGGTCGAGATGGCCGGCCAGCGCCAGCATGGCGGTGCCATGCGCCAATGCCCAGATTTGGAGGGCGAAAATCCGCACCTCGCGCGGATCGCCGCTGGCGGCGAGTACGCCGGCCGCGGCGCGGCACAATCCGTCGAAGGCTTTGTTCGCGACCGAAAGCGCCGCCAGCCCGCGCAAGCTCTTGGCGCTGTCGAACATCGCCGCGTAGAGGCCGGGTTCAGCCGCGGCGAAGCCGAGATAGGCGCGCCCCATGCGCCGGAACGCCGCGCGCGGATCCGGGCGTCCGTCATCCCAGGCACCGGCGAGGCGCTCGGCGAAAAGGTCGAATCCGCGACGCGCCAGTTCGCCCATGAGATCATTGCGATCAGCAAAGTGCCGATAGGGCGCGGCGGTGGTGACGCCGACGCGTTTGGCGGCTTCGGCGAGGGTGAAGCCGGCCGGCCCGTGCTCGGCCATCAGGGCGCGCGCCGCCTCGACCAACGCATCCTTCAGGCCGCCGTGATGGTAGCCGCGCCGCCCCGGACCGCATTGTCTCCAATTTCGTTTCAGGTCCTTCGGAATCATTCCGGCAGTCTAGACGTTCGCGCCGGCAAGCGCGAGATCGCCGCTCTTTTCTGTCTGCCGAAGCTCCCCATATGCAGGACGCCGGGGCGCCCCAGTTTACGAGATAACCTATGTTGCATGGCCGATTATCGATTCTTCTCCTTGCTGTCGTGCTCGCCTTCGGGATGGCGAGCGACGCCTTTGCCCGGGCCGGCATGGGTTTTTCGATGGGCAGCCGCGGCTACCGAAGCTACAGCATGCCGGCGCCTACGCCGATCAGTCCGTATGCATCGCCGCTGCAGCGCTCATACACGCCATATTCTTCGCCGGTTGGATCCGGCTTTGGATATCCCGGCGCGTTCGGACACGGCTTTTTCGGCGCACTGATGGGTGGCTTTCTCGGCGCCGGACTGCTCGGGCTTTTGTTCGGTCATGGATTTTATGGCGGTCTCGGCGGCGGTTTTTCCTTCCTTGTCCTTTTGCTTCAGGTCGGTGTGCTCTTTCTCATTGTGCGCTTCGTGCTCGGTTTCTTCGGCAATCGGCAGCAGCCGGCCTTTTATGGCGCTTCGCAAGCTGGCGGCGTATTCGCAGGCGGCTGGCCGGCTCGCTATGGCAGCAGCCAGGGTACGCCATTGCCGATTACGGCAGAAGACTATGACGCATTCGAGCGTCTGCTTGGCGGGATTCAAGACGCCTACAGCAAAGAGAATCTCGACGAGCTGCGCCGCCTCGCGACACCGGAGATGGCGTCTTTTTTCGCCGAGGAACTCGAAGACAGCGCTCGGCGCGGACAGGTCAATCGGCTCTCCGGCGTGAAACTCCTTCAAGGTAATCTTTCCGAGGCATGGCGCGAAGCCAGCGCCGAATACGCCACGGTTGCCATGCGCTTTTCGCTGATCGACGTCATGGTCGATCGCGTCACGGGCCAGATCGTCTCGGGCGATCCCAACCGGCCCGACGTGGTGACCGAGCTCTGGACCTTCGTGCGGCTGGCCGGCAGCGGACCCGATGCTTGGAAACTCTCCGCCATCCAGCAGGTGTGAGCGCCGCTTAGGAATGCGGGAACAAAGAGGTGTAGAGAAGCGCCCCGCCGCAGAGGCCCATTACCCCGAAACTCAACCAGATGAAGATTTTCGAGAGCGCCCCGCCGCAATAGGCCCCGAGAATCTCCGAATTGCCGTTGATCTTGGCGATCAGAAACAGCAGCGGCACCGCGGCGATGCCATTGAACACGGCGGTCAATACCAGCGCCTTCATCGGATCGATCCCGATGAAGTTCAGCAACAAACCCAGCCCGGTCGAAGCGACGATGACGCCATAGAAGCTGCGCGCTTGCACAAATTTCCTCGATAGGCCCTCGCGCCAATCGAAGGCTTCGGCGAGCGCGTAAGCGGCCGACCCGGCGAGTACCGGAATGGCGAGGAGGCCGACACCGATGATACCAAGGGCAAAAAGGTCGCCGGCGAGCAATCCGGAGTGCGGAAACGAGCTGACCAAAGGTTGCAGCGCCTTGGCCGCGTCGGCGGCCGTGTTGATCGTTTTGATCCCGTGGGTGAACAGCACCGATCCGGTCGTCACGATGATGAACCACTGGACAAGTTCGGACGCGACCATGCCGATCGTGGTGTCGATGCGCATGTCGCGGATGAAGTGCGGCCCGATGCGCGGCTTACCGTCTTTATTGGTTCGAACCCGCGCGGCGATCTCTTCTTCGACCTCTTCGGACGCCTGCCAGAAAAACATGTATGGCGAAATCGTTGTGCCGAACACGCCGGTGACGATGAAGAGAAAGGCGAAGGTGAATTCAAAGTGCGGGACCAGAGTGGCGCGCAGGATCTCGCCCCATGGCTCGGCAACGATGAACGTCGTCACCGGATACGATAGCAACGCAAGCGCCAGCCATTTCAGAATTTTCGCGTAGGCCTTGTAGGTCACCCAGACTTCGAGCGTCACCACGAGCACCGTGGTAAGCGCGGCATAGAAAAAGAACGGCGCGGGGACAACGAGTTGCGCGGCCGCGGCGACGGCGCCGATGTCCGCGCCGATGTTGATGATATTGGCGACCAGCACAAGGATTACCGTGCCGATCAGGATCGAACGCGTGTAGTGTTCTTTGATGATCCCCGCTAGCCCTTTGCCGGTCACGAGCCCGATGCGGCCGCAACATTCCTGTACGGCGAGCAGCAGCGGGATCTGGTAGAGCGATGTCCAGAGCAGGCCGAAGCCGAACTGCGCGCCGGTCTGCGAATAGGTCGCGATCCCCGAGGGATCATCGTCCGCGGCACCGGTAATGAGCCCGGGTCCGAGAATTTTGAATAGCCAGAAAATGCCGCCCCTTCTCGGCAGCGCGCCGTGCCGGCCGGAGCGGTGTCGTGCGGAGCACCTGCGCAAAGGACCTCGTGTGAATAAAGCTAAGCTGAAGCTTTTAGACAGGCGGCTACGAATCAACTTTATAGCAAGCGTAATGATCTTCTACGGCCACGGCGCCCTTCCGTTAATCTCGCCAACTCGCCTGGAATTGTTGTCGGTTTGAAATCCCCGACATGCGGCTTCTTCACAGAGGACGAAGACGCAACCGCGATCGGGCCGCAACGGATCGTCATTATTCGCAGGGGGGTGATCGCCGGCGGAATAGAAATCATCGGAACGATCGGTACAGGCAGATGTCAACGACGCCGCGAGTATGCGCGAGCGGTTCGATCCACAAAAAACCTGACTGTGCTCCATCCTGCCGAGACAGCGAAGAGCATGATATCGCTGCAGCCGATGCGCGACTCCCACGCACAAATTTTGCGCAGCATGCGCGCGTCGTCGGGGACGCGCTTCACTACGGAGCACGAACCTTCGGCTTGCGCGCGCTTGTCAACGCTGGTATAGAGCACGCGGGCATGGAGTCGCCCAAACTTGCCCAGAGGCTAATGACTCCTACCGCGGAGATCGCGGTGGGGTCACGTCAAGACCCGCCGGAAGGTGGGTTTTTTGTTGCTTGGCTCGGCGTAAATCGCCGGCGCCTGCGACGCTTTGACATTCTCCCCAGTCGCTGGCGCCCACGATGCC